>JAGGZZ010000115.1 GCA_021161765.1 Candidatus Methanophagales archaeon
CTTATTATAATCTAAAGAAATACGAAAGAGCGATAGAAGATTTCAACAAAGCAATAGAAGTGAATCCAAGTTATGCAAATGCTTATGACAATCGCGGAACTGCTTATTATAATCTAAAGAAATATGAAAGAGCGATAGAAGATTTTAACAAAGCAATAGAACTGAATCCAAGTGATGCAAGTGCTTATAACAATCGTGGCGTTGTTTATGGTGATTTAAAGAAATACGGAAGAGCGATAGAAGATTCCGGCAAAGCAATAGAACTGGATCCAAGTTATGCAAGTGCTTATTACAATCGTGGAACTGCTTATTATAATTTGAAGGATTACGAAAGAGCCATAGAAGATTTTGACAAGGCAATAGAATTAGATCCAAATGACGCCGAGGCGTATATCAATCGAGAAAGTGCTCTAAGTAAATTGGATGAAGAAAAAGGTGTACCTGGATTCGAAGCGGTATTCGCAATCGCAGGATTATTGGCAGTAGCATATCTTTTGAGAAGAAAATGATTATTGAACAAATCAGAAGGATAGCACAGCCCGGAACAGTGATTCCCAAGCCCAATGCCAAAGCGGACTTTATAGTCAAGGGTTGGGGCAGAAGGAGAGGAGCGAACGCCTTAATTTATTTCGTTCCAAATCACGAAAATCCCAGAAGTCCTTCTGAGAACGGGATAACAGAATCTGAGCGGGAACAAGCATACCAACAAATCACAAAAAATGAGGAATTTAGTCGAACCTGGTTTGAACAAAACATGGACGCTTGCAATAAAGAGGGGGGATGCAATTTTACAACAATTGGTGGTATCTTCGAACTGCTTAGAAAAGCTTATTATGAGAGATCCGTATATAAGAAATATACTGAGCAAATGATAGTCAAAGCATGGAAAGCAGCAACATATGGTATTCGTGTTGGGAAACCAAATGCAAGAGAATATTTTAGTCATGATTGGGATCAGATTAAAGTAGAAATTGATGAGGAGTTCCATACATTTAACTTAAGTCCAACATTCTGGACAACATGTCCAGAGTTCAGAGGAGGTCCGATTCCTAGTTGGCTTGAGTCTCAAGGGTTAATACCCTGGCAGAAAGGAAACCCCCCAAAATTTGAATTGATCCCATTAGGAAATAACAAATTTAGATTATTAAGACAAAGACAATAGGGGTGATATTGGGTCAATTGCTCTACACAACCTGTAGGAAGAAAAGCTCGGCACCGCCGTGGATGCCCCACTTTTTAAAGCGGTGTGGAGAGGTTGATGCCATGAAAAATATACTTCCCCTAAGCACATATTAGTGCTTTGTTGGGTCGGGGGGTAAGCCGTTAAGCCCCATGGTCGCGAGAGATCCAGAGGTTGATTGGCTGCCCCATTTACGACCCGGCATAGTGGGCTACGAGCCCGGATAGGTGGATGTCGTACATCCCCGACCCAACAACGAATAAAAAAGGGGGAGAAAAAATGTATATTGGCATAGACCTACATAAGGAGACATGCTATGCAACGACGTTAGACAAAGAAGGGGAAATTGTGGATAGAAGAGAGTTCAAGAACGAGCGAGAAGAATGGGAGAAGTTTGTTGAGGGGATACCGAGGGATTCAAAGGTGGCAATAGAGGCCTGTTCATACTGGTATCCAGTGTGTGACTTTCTTGAAGAGCGAGGTATAGAGATGGTGTTGTCACACCCAAGCAAGACGAGGATAATCGCAGAGGGAAAGATAAAGACGGACAGGATAGACAGTAAGAACCTTGCGAAGTTACTGAGAGCGGATTTCCTGCCGCGGTCATACATACCAAGCAAAGAGATAAGAGAGAATAGAGAGCTGCTGAGACTACGGGTACAACTTGGAAAGGACAGAACGGTAGTAAAGAATCGGATACACGCGTTGATGGCAAAAAATGGCGTGAAGCACGAATTCAGCGATCTCTTCGGTGTAGAAGGAATGAAATTCTTGAAGGAGATAGAGCTAGCGGAATCGCAGCGAATTGCACTTGACGTGCTGTTGCGGCAGTTAGAATCCGTAGATAACGAGGTAGAATACGTGCAGAAGCGAATAGCCATAGTTGCAAAGGGAGATGAAGTGGTAATAATACTGATGACGATCCCTGGCATTGATTATTACAGTGCGATGATAATAAAGAACGAGATAGGGGAGATCGAGCGATTTCCGGGTTACAAAGAACTTTGTAGCTTTGCGGGGTTGGTACCAAGGGTGCACCAGTCAGGGAACACGAGATGGGAAGGGCACATAACAAAGGAGGGAAATGCCTTGTTGAGGTGGATACTCATACAGGCAGTGCATCAAGTAGTAAGATATCCGGGGGAGCTGAGGAAGTTCTACCTAAGATTGAAGAAACAGAAGGGCACAAAGATAGCGGTGGTGGCGACAGCGAGGAAGCTGCTCAGGGTGATATACTGCATGCTGACCAGAAAAGAAAACTATCGGTATGAGAGGAAGGCACTAACAGAGAGCAAACTGAAGAGATTAGAGAAAACTGCATGTTGAGTTAAATAAATAAGCAGAATCGAGTGCTAAAAACCGGATAAGCTCGATATCCAGAGCAGGAATAACGAAGGAAACGTGAGCTGGATAGGCTTTATTACGGTTATGGGTCGTGTGAGCGGGAGCTTTTTGGTAAGGAATGCTAAAAGACTCGAGGTCTAGCATGGAATGCAGATATAATCTCTCAACGCATGCTCTTCCTCGTAGGCTATTTAATTCTTATCCATTCTATCGTTATACCTGCTCCATTCTTCATTTCTTTCTCCTGAATTGTATCTCCCTTTATTTTCTTTTCCTATGCTTCTGACTTGATATTCTGTAATCACAGGGTCATAAATAATAAAACTCGAGAAAAAATAGAAAAGCTTAAATATACAGAAGCTGTCGAGAAATATGGGGAAGATTTTTTCATAGGTGGGGCTTTTTTAGATTATACCCATTGTGAACAGCATTCTGCTCTCAATGGCAGAAAGCGTTTGCTGACTTACTGTTCCAAGTTTCCGTTGCAGACGGCTCTTATCCAAAACACGCAATTGATGACA
>JAGGZZ010000180.1 GCA_021161765.1 Candidatus Methanophagales archaeon
ATTTAAATCTTTGTAACAATTTTCACTCAGATGCTTAAAATGTACGAAAAGGAATTGTATCCCGCCGTGGAAAAACTCTTGAAGGCTCAAAAGAATTGTCTGGCGGAATACGTAGGAACCGAATTATCGCTGAAGCGAGGAAAAACCAGCATCAGAGCAGATGTGTTTGGAGTAACAAATCAAGCTGAAAAGAGCATCTATTTATGCGAAGGCAAGAGAGAACTGAAACATAGAAGTTTCGGCAAAGTAGTTGGCGAAGCCGTAGAACTCCTGCAATACGCAGATTATGTTTATGCCTTTGGTCCAACGGAAAGTTTTGAAAACGAGGATTTAGAAGACCAGATAAGCAAATGCGAAAGGTTTGGAATTGGCATTCTCAGTGTAAACATCAATGAGAAAGACCGTGTGGTTGAAGAGTTGCTTAAAGCTCGAAGAACCGAGGACATTAAAGAACTGGATAAAAAAGAAGTTTCCCTTCGTGTTTTTATCAGAGATATTGAAAAGCCAAATTCTGATATAATTTTTCAAGCCGCCTTCGAATACATGAACTTGAATCGAGATATTGAAGTGAAGACGCCCTGTGTTAGTTATATTGATGTCTATAACAGCATTTTCGTTGATGAGGAATTTAAGGCAATGGTCAGGAGAGTTATTGGACACCACACACTCACAGATAGGGATGTGAGAAAAGAGTTTCAGTGACGTTATGGCAGTTCACCGTATATTCGGATAGAGAGAAAGGCTGATATTTTGGATGATATTATATGCTTTACAGAAGAAGGACTGAGAAAGGGAAAAAATCCGATACTATTGAATTAATAAAAGCGGTTCTCTTTAACATTGTGTGGGTAAACCCGAAGACAACTCCAATTTGCCTGCCACCAGATAAATCATCGTATTTCTGTATTTCACCGTCTTAAATCCGTAGGATCTTTTGACGACCGTTTTGATTTTGTTGTTCAATCCCTCAGCAATGCTATTGTCGAGTCCTGTCCTGATTGCTTCCAGAATCCCATAAGAATGTTTATGCACGGTCTCCGCGAGTTTGACGATTTCTTCAATCTTACTGTGTGCAGCCCAAAAATACCACTTATTCAAATAATTCCGCGCTGCTGCAAGGTCTTTTACCAGCCATAACCTTTGAAGAGCCAGTTTGAATTGGTACGCCTTAGCAGTTTTAATGTCAAGATCTTTCATAGAGTGCAGCTTTTTTTTCTCTTTATTCGACAAATTTTCAGGGTTCTTCAGCCAGATAAACCTGGTTTTACCGAGTGTTTTATTCGTTTTGTATTCTTTGCGCCTTATATCGTCGATGGTACCATTCATCATACAAATCACGTGAAATTTGTCAAAAACTATCTTTGCAGTCGGAAAATACTCGCTTGCACCACTTATAAATGCCGGAGACATGTCCATAGCGATATATTTAATCTGTTCGGGGTTAATCTTCTTAGAAATTGTATCTTTAAACTTTTTAATCGTATCTTTGCCTTTTCCTACCTCTATATGAATCACTTTCGCATTTTTAATATCGTAAAACAGAGTGATGTACTTATGCCCTTTTTTAACAGCGATTTCATCTATGCCAATCGTATCGAGCTGTGATAAATCAACATGCTTTAGTGCTTTGTTGACGTGATAGGCAAGTATTCTCCACGCGGATTCTTCATGAATCTTGGCTCTCTCTGCTACTGACGCAACAGGCATTTCTTTGCATAGGGCAACAACATCTGCCTCGAAAAGCGATGTAAATCCGGTATCCGACCTTGACCACGGGATGTCTACGATTTTTGTGCCATGCTCTTCGCATTTCGTCCTTGGAACTCTAGCGTGGATATAAGATTCATAATGGAATAGAGGAAGATGCTTCCAACTCCTTTCTTTTGTGTCGTGTATTTTGCATGGTTTATTACAAATCGGGCAAGCGAACTCACTGCCTTTAATGAAATCAAAATAGATATCTACCCTTTCTTCTGATGTGTTCAGTTCAACGCTTTTCACGAACCATGGGGATGGTACCCCCAGCGTAATCTGTATAAGCTTTTTGTCATCCATAGGCTTATATAGTAAGAAGCATAATTAAAGTTACCCACACAATCTTGTGGAGATCCAATAAAAATCGTTCCTAACATACAGTATGAATTCTTTGAGAATCTATAAGAAAGAGATGTCTTAAAGACACCAAAAAACAAAAACAGAATAGCTTGAAGGATAAATAGTAGACCTGTTATAAAATATAGTTGGGAAATTTCACTCCTGAAAAAAATTATATGAAAAACAATTCCTACCCAGAGCCACAAAAATGCAAGACCACCAGAGATTATCTTATCAGAGTACTCGGTTTTCTTTATAGCAAGAATTATTATTAAGATAGCAATTAAATAATTGGCAATGTGCATAGGCCAAATCGCCATATTATATTTCTGGATAAGACCCCCAAAAAAATCAATTGTAGGTATGTTCATTTTTTTTCCTCTTCTTCAGCCATCCCACGCCATGTAACCAATTTCTCAACAGGCTCTCGTTCTGTCCGCAAGCTATTAAGTGGATGATCCCAATCCGGGTATCCAATAGCAATCCCGACAACAATTCGTTTAGATTCCGGGATGTTTAAAACCGTTCTCACTTCTTTCGGGTAAGCCGCTGGATGTCCTACCATGCAGGTACCTAAGCCATAATTCTGAGCGGTAAGAGCTATTGTCTGTGATATCAACCCGATATCGAAAAGCCACCATGGTTGCGGTGCTGACTTATCTGTAACAATGATAATAGCAGCCGGGGCATCGAAGAAACTCATGCTTTTCTCATACCATTCCTGCATTTTTATAACAGCAAGAACTTTCTTATAGAATTTGGCACTCCTCTCTTTGTAAAGACCGGTTGGAAACGAAAAAGGCATATCTTCATCGGGCTCGGGCTTCATCTTGCCCGAGTGAAGTCTTTCTATCATAGCACGATTGAGTTCCCCTAATGTCTCTCCCGCCAAAACGATAAATTCCCAGGGCTGTGTGTTAGAGCCAGAAGGAGCCCATCTTGCTACTTCCAGAAGTTCTGTTAAGATTTCCCTAGGAACCTGGTCAGGCTTGTATGCTCTAATGCTCCTCCTCGACTTAATAGTTTCTAAGAGTTCCATTTTGTTTTTTGCCTCCTTTATTTTAGTCTTTTTTGAATCGGGCATCTTTACGCCTTCCTCCCGATGTCAAGGTCTGCCGCACCCCACGGTGCTACCAATACTTTATTTGTCATGATAATCTTAATGTTTGTTAGGCACATAAATAATGTCCCCTAAAAATGCTCGGTTTTGGCTAAAAATCCGAATAAAGTTAGGATTTTGGGTAAAACCCAATTATATTAGGAAGCGATGAAAAGGTCTGACAAAAAGGGATTTGTAACAGACATCAACTATGAATACACACATAGATTTTGCAAAAATCTTTTTTAAAGTTTTGAAGAAAAAGTGTTATTTAAATACTTTCAATTTTAATAGTATTATTATGAAATATTTTGAAAGGAAACTGCTGGAAGAATTGAAAAAATGGACACAGAGGAGGGAGATTCTGGCAATAAAAGGACCTCGTCAGTCAGGCAAGACAACCTTGCTCGAAATGCTGAGAGAGGAATTGGAGAAAGAAGTAGGAGAAGAAAACATAGTCTTTTTAACGTTTGAAGACCTGGAGGTGAGGGAAAAATTTGAGGCAGACGCGAAGGAATTTATAAGCAGTTTTATTTTCGATAAGGCTCGATATTACTTCCTCTTAGATGAATTTCATTACGTAAAGGACGGGGGTCAGAAATTAAAACTGCTTTACGACACCCTAAAGAACACGAAATTTGTAATCACCGGGTCATCATCTCTCGAATTGCGTGGAGAAACCGCAGCATACCTGACTGGAAGAATGTTCTCTTTTGAGCTGCTTCCATTCTCTTTCTACGAATTTTTAAATGCACGGGATAAGAGATTTGCGAGGATTTATAGTGAGAGAAATAGCCTGGTCGAAAATCTAATCAATGGGCAGAATTTCTCGATAAAAGAGGGCAGCGACATCTTTGTTGATGATTTATTGAAACTTCTGGACGAGTTCATAAGATTCGGTGGTTACCCAGAGGTTATCAAATCCAAGCGGGATGAAGAAAAGCTGATCGTGCTCAAGAATATCATAAATACCTATATAGATAAAGACATCATAAAGTTCTTGAACATTACCGATGCATTAAAGTTCAAAAGAATTCTCACCCTGCTCTCTTCTATTTGCGGAAACATCTTAAGATACGAAGGGATATGCACGTACTCCAATACTTATTACAAAGAGGTTGTTCACATCCTGGATATTCTTCAACAGACATACGTAATAGATTTACTCAGACCGTATCACAGAAATCTGGTTACAGAGCTGAGAAAGAATCCAAAGGTTTATTTTGTTGACCACGGGCTTAGGAATTATTTGATAAACAATTTTTCTGAACTGGAAGTTAGAGTAGATAAAGGAGCATTAGCCGAGAATTTTATCCTCAATCGTTTAAAAGCTCTGGTTGGCGATAAGGGCATTATACATTTCTGGCGCACAACGGCGAAAGCAGAGGTTGACTTTGTCATTGAGATGCCGGATAGGTTGATTCCAATAGAGGTGAAGTTCGAGCCTTTTAAAAAGGAAAAGGTACCAAAGGGGTTATTTTCGTTTATCAGGGCTTATTCACCCGCTGTTGCCATTGTGGTAACAAAGAATTTTTTGGCAGAAAAAGTGGTAGAGAAAACGAGGGTTGAGTTTATACCAATTGTATATTTTTGATTCCTCCTGCGATGCTACTTCGTTATATGCCGGTGGTCCTATGAGTCCAATGGGCCACAAG
>JAGGZZ010000059.1 GCA_021161765.1 Candidatus Methanophagales archaeon
ACATAGACAAGAGAATGTGGACGATAAAGAGAGGTTAAAAGGTATCTTTGATGGATTAGGATTAGTTTACAATAAATTTAATTACCCTATAATATATCCAGTACATCCGAGAACGAAGAAAAAAGATAAGAGAGTTTGGATTAGAAGTTCCAAAAGGAGTTGAATTAATCGAGCCTCTTGGCTTCCTTGGATTTTTACAACTTGAAGCAAATGCTAAGCTTGTTTTAACTGATTCTGGCGGTGTTCAGGAGGAAACTTGTATATTAAAAGTTCCTTGTGTTACTTTAAGAGATAACACTGAGAGATCAGAGACATTGGAAGTTGGAAGTAATGTTTTAGCTGGAGTGAATCAAGAAAAGATTTCGGAAGGTGTTAAACTTATGCTGAACAAACAAACTTTAGGAAAGTTTGATCAAAGTGCTTCGCTAAATTGGAAGAATCCGTTTGGCGACGGAAAGGCAGGAAATATAATCATCAAAATTTTAATAACCAATGCAAGGCATTCTAATTAAAGGTGGTAGTATGTTAGAAATTGTTGTTCATGAGATAAGGGGATTCTGTCCGGTATATAAGGTAGGGGATAAAATAGTGATAGATGACCCAGAAATTGTCCTGGAGAAGACCGATGCACTATGCACGCACGCATTATCAACTCAAACTTTAGAAAAGTTTAATCAAAATGCTTCGCAGCTCCACTACGCTTTGATATTGGAGCATGACTGGTGTCCTGTAAAGCTGGGATTGACAACGGCTGAAGATGAAGAACATGCGTATATGCAATGTGTTGACCCCGGAAAGCCTTATACTGAAGGGGGAACAGTAATATTTAAATGCAGAAGAATAGAAAAACCACGAGATTTCACAAGATTAACACAGAAGAGAGAAAAATGACTACATGAAAAACACCTCCTGTAAATAAGGAAAGAAGGAGGTGCAATATGTATGTAGGGTCTGACGTACATAAGAAAAATAGCAACTATACGATAGTAGATGGTCAGGGAACAGAAGTGGAGAAAGGCAGATTTCCAACGACATGCGAAGGTTTGAACGAATTTGCGAGCGAGCTGCCTGAGGGTGCAAAAGTAGCGATCGAGGCGTCGACATCGGGTATTTTTGTGTATGAGTACCTAGATGAAAGGGGGATAGAGGTGCATTTGGCACATCCGGTCTATGTCAAGCCGTTTGCGAAGAAGCACGTGAAGACAGATAATGTGGATGCCGGGGTGTTAGCACAATTGTTGAGGATGGATTACTTGCCAGAGAGCTATGTTCCGGGGAAAGAGATAAGGGATCTCAGAACGTTAGTGCGGCATAGAGCCAGCCTTGTTCGTTTAAGAACTTCGATAAAAAATCGAGTGCATGCGCTGTTGACGATTGAGGGAGTCCAGCCACCGAAGGTCAGTGACATATTTGGAAGGAAAGGGATGGAGTTTCTGCGAGAAGTGAAACTGCGACAATCCAGAAGGACAGCGTTGGACAATTATCTGGAAGTGCTGGGAGTTCTAAATGCGGCGATTAAGCGTGTAGAGACAATCCTGCGAGAGAAGGCGAAAGTAACAGAAGAGGCGAGGTGGTTAATGAGCATAGTCGGTATAGGATTCCACAATGCATTACTTGCCCTGAGTGAGATAGGAGAAATAGAGAGATTCAGCAAACCGAAAAGTTTTGTCTGCTACGCGGGATTGGCACCAAAAGTCGAACAATCCGGGGATTATACAAGGTACGGACACATAAACAAGCACAGCAACGGATTTCTCCGATGGGCGTTAATTCAGAGTACGAGAGCGGCAGTTCATTCTTCTAAGCCAAATCGCTTCCAGCGAATCTACCGCAGGCTAAAAGCAAGAAGGGGAGAAAAGGTGGCAATCGTTGCAACAGCCCGTCACATGGCGGAGTCGGTCTATTGGGTGCTAACAAAGAGAGAATATTACAAAGAAGAAAATAAGGCAATAAGAGCCTCGTCTTTTTCATGATCCCGTAATATAGAGTAGAGGATCGCCAAAATGAGTAGAGGCCGCCAAACTTAACGACGCGTAACCATGTGCCGATAAAGGTGCGAAGAGATGAATGTCGAGAAGGAGAGGTTATAGTTATAAACAGGTCCAAATCGTGGATCAAAAAACCTGGTAAGCCATCTATATAGAGGAAGCTCGCAGGAATACTGAAGGAAAATAAGGCAGGATAGGCTTTATTACGGAAGGAGCTGCATGTCGGAGTTACAGAACTGGAAGCTTTCAAGTAAGAGCATAGAAAGTATTTCCTCCTCTACAAGGTCTAATTTGCGATTAAAGGAAAGTTATGCGAGGAGAAACATTAACTTTAATAAAAAAAGTATTCTAAATATATGGGGGATGTTTTTCAGAGATGAAAGAAATTGCAGTTGGTCAATACCGTATCCTATACTCAATAGAACTATAACTCTTATCGCAATTTTATTTAAAGATACATTAATCTGATGACATTATATCACCCGAGCATCCTCCCTGATGCCCCGTTTTTACAAAACGGAGTCCGTGGCTTATAATACCTCAACCCGTTCCAACACCGTTTCAAGAGGCACCGAATGCGATTGCACCCCTGCCACTTCGTATGCACCCGCGCCCATTGCCAGGGCGATAAGCTGAGCGTAATTTATAACAGGCAGTCCAATTTC
>JAGGZZ010000114.1 GCA_021161765.1 Candidatus Methanophagales archaeon
CAGGAATAATAATAATTATCGGAGAGAACGTCTGCGGCGTTGACAAAGAATCGGTATTCACGAACGGTAAAGTAACGAAATCACCGGAGATGGAGCGCCGAGTAAAACTGTTCAAAGAGTACTGGGACAGCACCTACGGCGATATCGCGGTGCAGACGAACGTAGAAGACCAGAGGTTTGGGGTAGATGAGTATGTAATCTCAAAACTGGATGTGAATATAGTAGAGCGGAAATGGGGACAGGGCGCAAAGGCAATAGGCGGTGAAATACGTGTATCTTCGCTTGAACGCGCATTAGAGCTGAAGAAGAGGGGATATATCGTGCAGCCTGACCCTGAAGACCTCGCGGTTCAGGAAGCGTTCAAAGACGGCTTGTTCAAGACATTCGAGCGGCACAGCCGCGTGGGTTTCCCGGAAGAGCGCGGTTTTGTAGAGGATGTCGAATGGCTGCGTGATATCGGCGCAAGATATGTAACGATAAAAACAGGTGCTTACCGACCGGTGGACGTTGCATGGACGATGAAAGTGGCATCGGAAGCAAAAGTGGATTACATAACCTTTGATGGTGCCGGTGGCGGGACCGGAATGAGTCCGGTGCCGATGATGAACGAGATGAGCACGCCTACCGTGTATTTAGAAGCACAGATATTAAAGGGTGCGCGGATACTGGAGCGAGAAGGTAAATACGTGCCCGACATGAGCATGGCTGGTGGATTCGTCAACGAAACGCAGATATACAAGGCGATAGCCATGAGTAACTTCGGCAATGGGCCATTTATAAAATCAATCACGATGGCAAGGGCGCCAATAACGGCAGCGATGAAGTCACTCTATTTCACGGAACTCGCAGAAAAGGGCAGATTACCACGAGATTTTGCGAATAAATACGGGAATGACCCGGAAAAGTTCTTTATCGCTACTGAGGAGTTAAAAAAGGAATACGGTAGTAAAATAGGCAAAGAGATACCCTGGTCTGCGGTTGGCGTCTACACATACATGTATGAGCGGTTAGGGATTGGTTTGAAGCAGATGCTTGCAGGCTCGCGTAAGTTCAAACTGGATTTGATAGACCGGGGCGATATTGCGTCACTGAGCAAACTTGCCGCCGAAGTCACCGGGATACCGATGCTGCACGAGCTGGAGAAGGAATTGTTTGAGGTGATATTGACGTCGTGAAAGTTTTTTATTTCTAAACTCAACGATTTAAATCATGCAAGACCTTCACCCGCAGCTTTGAGAAATCCTCTTTTATCTCCACCTGAAAGCCCATCCCGGCGGCGAAGATTTCCTCAAGTTCGGTTTTAACGAATTTCTTTGGCACGTCAGAACCCAAAACGAGCGTGAAGTCGCTTTTGGATGTTTTACGTAATTTAGAGAAGTTGCATGCTTCGAGTCGTTTCAGAATATATTCCACACGGTAGAATTTAGTTTAACCGTGTTTGTTGATTCTTATCATTAAGCCCTTTCCGGGCTTGCGGGGACGTGGGCAGAGCCCACGAGTGTTAATCTGCGTTAATCTGTGTCTATAATTTATTTTCTCTTGTTCATATTTTTTGTGAATCTTTGTGCAGAGTTCTCAAATAGTCTAATAAGGGGTGTTTAAGTAACTTTAGAGCAGGAGGAATAAAATGAGATAAATAGCAATCTACGGAAAAGGAGGCATTGGCAAGTCCACGACAACGCAGAACCTGACTGCGGCGCTTTCCGCGGTGTCGTGGGTGGACCCATCGGAAACTGTATTCAGGTAGTCCACTCCCCTGCTGGTTGTGCATGGTATCAATGGGGAACACGTCGTAATCTGTCAGCCATTTACGCCTGTCCGCATCAATTGTAAATTAGCTGTTTAATCTTTTCCGCCAACGCTTTTCTTTTTCTAAAAGAAAATATGTGGGTTGATTGTTAAATTGGCTCAAATCCTTTAACAAGAACCCGAAAAAGCATCAAAACCGGGATTATCTCCAAACGACCTATCCACATGTTTAATATCAGCATTACTTTCCCAATGCATGACATCCCCGCATTTGTTATCCCTGTGGACAATCCCACATTCCCCTGTGCAGAAGCGACCTCAAACATGGCATCACCCAACTGAAATTGAGGACCTACCACGGAGGATAACACACATATTCCTGTAAACAAGAACAGAAGCCAGAGGATAATAATCAAACTCGCTTCTGAGACTATTTTAACTATTTCTTCCCTTTCCAGTAGTCTATCTCCGAGTCTGACCGATATTATTGCTCTTGGTGGCAAAAAATTTCTCCGTAATGACCATCTTATCCACTTATATGCTATTACCGCTCTTATCAATTTCACTCCTCCTGCCGTAGACCCCGCACCACCCCCTATTATCATGCTCATACATACGATAATCAGCCCGGTCCCCGACCACCCATGCACACCCGTTGTCTGGAACCCCGTGCATGTCAGTCCAGATATAAGTTGAAAAGACGAAAAACGGAGACAGCCTAAAACATCCCCGTATAATGAGTAATTGGCAGCGAACAGGGAAACGAGCAGGATGAACAAGATAACGACAAAAGCTCGGCATTGCACATCTTTAAAAAGCGCCTTGAAATTACCTTTTAGCACCCTGTAATGTACTAAAAATGGTATCGCACCTAAAATCATCATCGGAATAATTGCCAATTCGATAAGAAAGTTGTTGTAGGAAGCCATACTGTTATCGGTTATAGTGAATCCTCCGGTCCCTATTGCGGTCATCGCATGGTTTATCGCTTCCCATGGTTTCATCCCGGCGAGGAAGAATAAAAGTATGCCAAAGGAGGTTAAAAGGAGGTAAATCCACCATGTCATCCTCACCGTGGATATAATGCTTGGTTTTATTCGCTCCTCTCGTGCTTCCGCTTTATACAATGCGAATGCCCCTGTCCCGGGACGTGCCAGGATGGAAAGCATCAAAACGATCACACCTACGCCGCCCACCCACTGCATTAGACTTCTCCAGAACTGCATGGTGTGTGTAAGCGAGGAAGGATGTGCAATCATCGTCAGACCCGTTCCTGTCCAGCCGGACATCGCTTCAAAGAATGAATCCAACGGACTCATACCTTCTATCATAATGAAAAGGAGTGAACTGAGAGCGGGAACGACCAGCCACGCCAACGCCGCACATACCATCGCATGCTTAAACTCTGGCTCTTTTGCAGCTTTAAAAGAAAATCTAAGCGATAATCCGAGGGCTAAGGCTACAATGGCAGTGAATACTAACGGTTTTATCACGTAACGCTCTCCAAAGACATAAGTGACCACGAGCAATAAAAACATGAGCACTCCAAGTATAACCAAAATACTGCCAAGGTCTTTTAGCACCGTTTTCAGGTTTGAAAACACTTTCTCATCCGCCCCCTCTTTCTTCTTTCAGCACAAACCTTTTCTTACTTTACCATCCAACTCCCTCTCATAAAGAAACCCGTGTCCGTGTTTTTTCTTTTAGCACAGGTTTTCTTTTTTGTAAAAAAAGAAAAAGTGTATGGACAAAAAAATCATTTTCGGTAGCATCGGAAGCATCTTGAAATATATTGGTATTTTAATGATTGTTCCGTTAGCAGCGGCTTGGTACGAAGAGAGAGTATTATCCCTTTTTATTATTAAAACCTGGCTGGTCCCGCTTCTAATAACCACTTCCGCTGGGGTAATTTTAGAACGAAAGATGGGCGCAAAAGGAGTGATAAAAAGGAGAGAAGGATTTGTCATTGTTGCTTTAGGATGGCTCGCGGTTGCATTTTTCGGCTCGCTTCCTTACGTCTTCTCCACGACGTTAGGTCCACTTGATGCCTTTTTTGAGTCTATGTCCGGCTTCACAACCACGGGCTCCACCGTAATGCTGAATTTAGAGCAGGTTGACCGCAGCATACTGCTGTGGAGGAGTTTCACGCAGTGGATAGGAGGAATGGGCGTGATTTTGCTTTTTATTGCGATACTACCCACTTTTGGCATTGCCGGCAGTCAGCTATTTGACCGTGAGTTCCCGGGACCGATGTCCGAAAGAATTAGACCGAGGGTTCAAGTGACTGCAAGAATGCTGTGGTCAATTTATTTGGTTTTGACAGGTGCAGAGATTTTAGCGCTTTTTTACGCCGCGAAAATGCCCCTGTATCACGCCTTTTGCACCGCGTTCTGCACGATGCCCACCGGCGGGTTCTCGCCACTGACGAATAGTATCGCAGGTTACGCAAACCCAATAGCCGAGTTAATTATAGCCGTGTTCATGTTTCTCGCGGGCATGAACTTCATTTTGCACTATTCGCTGCTACGAAAACCCGGAAGGGTGATAGCAAACAAGGAGTTTCAGGTCTACTGCTTACTTCTTTTAGCTGCTATCTCCATAATAACTGCCGATTTGTATATTCACAAGTTCGCTTCCATACAGGAAGCATTCCGTTACGGAGGATTCCAGGCTATTTCCTTCATGACCACCTCGGGATTCACAACCACCAACTTCGATGCCTGGAGTCATTTATCCAAAATCATTCTTTTCAGCCTGATGTTCATTGGAGCATGCGGTGGGTCAACCGGAGGAAGTATCAAAGTCATCAGGATATACGTTTTGCTAAAATATTTCAAACAGCGGATTCGTAAAATTCTGTATCCGCATGCGATTTTTGTGCTGAAGACAGGGAAAAAGCCCATTTCTGATGACATCATACAAGGGATTATTGCCTTTTTTATCTCGTATATTCTGATATTTGCGGTCTGCTCGATTACAATGACTGCGGTAGGCTTTGATATGGTTAGTGCTGCTTCTTCAGTAGCGGCGACACTGGGAAACGTTGGACCCGGTTTTGGTCTTGTATCAGCCAATTATGCATCCGTTCCTATCCTGGGAAAACTCATCTTGTCTTTTTGCATGTGGGCGGGGCGGCTGGAGTTATTTACTGTTTTAGTTCTGCTGACACCTGCGTTTTGGAAAGGGTGAACAGAAGTTGCATTTAACGTAATTGACGATATGAAAAACTTTTTTTGAGTTTATTGCTATAATAGGTGGATGTGCATCGGCTGGCCCGTATTGAGCATGACCCGTAAGAGGTCGAGTAATTGACTGGGCTGGACTAGCGGCTA
>JAGGZZ010000045.1 GCA_021161765.1 Candidatus Methanophagales archaeon
AACAACGAATCTTGTTCTTTCCTTACACGCACCCCTCTCGGATATAAACATTGCCAGTGTAAACGAGGGAATATGGAAAGAGAGCATAAGGCAGATAAAAGAGAGTATCGAGAGCACATACGAGCTCGTTGATGATATCTGCGTGGTACATCCGGGTATTTTATCGCCATTATCGGTGCAGACGCCGGAAAAGGCGGTTCAGAAGGCGATTGAGGGTCTAACGGCACTTTGCGCGTTTGCTGCTGAACGCGGATTGCGAATAGCGGTGGAGAATCTACCATCGATAAATATGATGCTGGGAATGTATCCGGATGAGCTCATTCAAATCGTGCGTGGCGTGAACAGGGACAATCTGGGTATATGTCTGGACGTTGCACATGCGAACACGACAAATACGCTGGATGAATTCTTGAATATCCGTGATAAGGCAGAGGATGTGGAGATAATACATCTTCATGCGAGCGATAACTTCGGGGCGGATGACCTGCATTTGCCGCTGGGTAAGGGGAACCTGGACTGGAAGAAGGTGTCAAACGGGATTGACGATTATGGGTATGACGGGCGGATGGTGATGGAATTATACACAATAGAAGACGGAATAGCGAGTTTGGCGTTCATCCGGAAGTTTTTAAAATAAATGAAACCACGAGATTGCACAAGATTCACACAGAAGAGGAAAAATGAAGGAAAAGAAAAACTTCTTTCTTTTAAGAAAAGGTGGTTCTCTTTAACATTGTGTGGGTAAACCCGAAGACAACTCCAATTTGCCTGCCACCAGATAAATCATCGTATTTCTGTATTTCACCGTCTTAAATCCGTAGGATCTTTTGACGACCGCTTTGATTTTGTTGTTCAATCCCTCAGCAATGCTATTGTCGAGTCCTGTCCTGATTGCTTCCAGAATTCAAATAATTCCGCGCTGCTGCAAGGTCTTTTACCAGCCATAACCTCTGAAGAGCCAGTTTGAATTGGTACGCCCGTCCAAAGGACGAGCGCTAAAAAGCCACAATAATATATTAAAAGTATTTCCAGTGAAATATGAGGAAAGAACAGAAAGCTTCAATGACGAGATAATGACAAATTTTTGTATTTTTTTACGCGGACTTCATCAAACCAGCCATTGAAGAGGGGGGATTTGAAATAGGCTAAAAAGAGGTGAAAATGAAAACTGAGACCAAGACGAAGAAGAGCAAGGTCGTAGTTTCGTGGACGGGCGGAAAAGACGGTTGTTTTGCATGTTATAAAGCAATTTCAGAAGGTAATTTTGATGTCGCCCATCTCTTCAATTTTAGAGACATGAGAGTATTTAAATTTTAGTCTTTCTTCTCAACATCTTTATTGACGCAATATCAACGAAATATACTTATACCTGTATTTTTATATAAGTATAATTTAATTTAGAGAATAAAGGAATAGTGGAAGAGAAGGAGGTAGAACGAACAAATGGAATATATATATGCTGCGTTGCTCCTGCACAACTCCGGTAAGGAGATTACAGAGGACGGGATAGCAGCAATAATGAAAGCAGCAGGGACAGAATCAGATAAGGGGCGAATAAAAGCACTGATATCCGCTCTTAGCGATGTCAACATAGACGAGGCGATGGCTCAAGCCCAGCCTGCTTATGCGCCTGCAGCAATGGCACCAGCGGCAATGCCCGCTCAAGCAGCAGCAGAAGCACCGGAAGCAGCAGCGGAAACGAAAAAGGAAGAGAAAAAGAAAGAGGAAGAAGAGGAAAAAGCAGAAGAGACGGGAATGGAAGGACTTGCTTCGCTGTTCGGATAAATCCAAACAAACCCTTTTCTTATATCCGTAAAAGAGAGGGTTTATCAAAGAACTTTTTCCCTTTTTATTTTTCTTTAGAAATGGAATTAATTTAATTGTGCTCCGGTAGTGTAGCTCGGCCAATCATTTCGGCCTTTCGAGCCGATGACTCGGGTTCAAATCCCGACCGGAGCATCGTATATTTTTGTAACCACAGATTACACAGATTTTCACTGATTTACGCGGACTTATTTAGGTTTAACATTGTTGGTTGTTACCATCTACCGCTTATTCGCTCTTCTCTTCTTTCATAACAGACATGAAACGTTTTGTCACCGCATCTTCTACAAGCTGTATCAGCGTATCTTTATCCTTTATACCACTGAAAATGCCCAGCGGTAATTGTGCCGCAGCCATCGTGGCGTGCCCGCCGGCAGAACCCATTTCCTCAAACGCATGGGCAAACGCATCACCTATATTCACCCTTATGTCCTTACTCCTCCCTGAAATGCATATCGCATTCTCGCACAGCCCTATTACAATAGCAGTTGTGATTCCTTCGAGGTTAAGCAGATAATCCGCAGCTTGGGGGATAGCATCCCGATTCACCACCGTACCCACGTTTGTTATCAAATAACTCCCTTTTATCTTTTTGTGTACTATCGCATTACCTATCACGTTTAGCATTTCGGTTGACATAGGTGGCGTTTCTATTTGCTCTAAAAGCTCTTTATCTGCCTTTACGTGGAGGAACGCAGCAGCGGAAAAATCCGAGGGGTGTGTCTCGCGCTTAAAACCGCTCGTGTCCGTTCTTATTCCTTGCAAAAGAGCGGTTGCTAAGATTTTGTCCACCGGTATGCCCAGTTCCTGCAGATACCACGTCATTATCGTTGAAGTCGCGCCGTTATCTGTTCGAACGTCAAAGAAATTCGCATGTACATTCTCCTTATTATTTGTCACATGATGGTCTATGATAATGTCCACATTACCCTCCGGGGGCGGAGGCAGAAGGTTATTTGCACCCGGAACGGAGGCATCCATAAGCGCTAACTTATCATATTCCTTTAGTTCTTTCTCACCCTCTATTCGCCTCATCTCTATCCCCAAGATGTTTACAAAAGCTCGATTTACGTGATGCCCTATTTCTCCACGATACAGTATATCTGCGGGTACATCCACGTTCTTTGCTATCTGCTTTAGTGCGAGAGCAGAAGCGATTGCATCAGAATCCGGACTGTCGTGAACGACAATACCTAATTTTCCTTTTTTGTTTATCGCTTCTATCATCGCCATTAATTCTTTCGCTTTACTCTGAGCTTTCGCTCTGTCCAAAGCTTCTATCGCCGCTCTTGACACTATATCACGAATGGATAAAGCCGCATCAACGCCTAACTCTTCTAAATCTTCTTTATCTCTCGGTTCAATCACCCGCACGATTAGATATGTCTGAGGTAATTCTCCCTTTATGTTGCTCGCTGCTTTCTTGTTCACTTCGCTGCTGTTGCTCAGCACAAAAAACGCTTCTGGCTCACCCTCGTTTTTTATCCTGGTGATCTCTTTCGGTTTGCGTATATCCCCAACAAAAGCAACGAAATCCTCCTCCTTCAGCAATTCTACCTTCTTCTCGTCCGTATCCACAATGACAACCTCTATCCCCTGCGCTTTCAATTCTTTTGCCACGGCATAGCCTACACTTCCGCATCCAAAAATCACATGCACTACCTTGTCTTTACCATTACCCTTAGCTTTACCCTTATCTTTTCCTTTACCTGCCGATTTATGTCCTGTTCCACTTTCTTCTGTGCTCATTTCTGCTTTTTAGTTATTTATTGTAATTGGATTTATCCCTTGAACTTCTCCTTTTAAAAACATATCTTTTATACTTTATTTAACATGAGGTATAAAACATGGGAACCAACATACAAGGAAATATTGAAGGATTTTGGTTTCGAACAGGCGAACGACGATAGAGCGGCAAGGGAAGCATCCAGGATAATAAGTCATAAAGGCAGTAATGGGAAGGGCACGAAAGAAACGATAAAAAGGCTAATAAAAGGGAAAACTGCGATAATCTGTGGTAATGCACCCTGTTTGGAGAACGATATACGCGAAAAAAAGCTTGATAGCGATATTCTTCCTTTTCGTCATAAACCCGTTGTAATAGCAGCAGACGGGGCTACTTCCGTTCTTCTACGCAATGCGGTGATACCGGATATTGTGGTTACCGACCTTGACGGGAATATTGCAGACATAATATACGCAAACAGGCTTGGCTCGATAGGGGTTGTGCATGCGCACGGGGACAACATAGAGATGCTGAAGAGGGTACTACCTGTATTAAAAGAGAATGTGATATGCACAACGCAGAGCAGACCACTGCGTAACGTTTACAATTTCGGCGGGTTCACGGATGGAGACAGATGTGTGTTTTTAGCGAAGGAATTCGGTGCGGAAAGAATAGAGCTAATAGGTTTTGATTTCGAGGATAAAAACGTAAGCGCGAGGAAGAGAAAAAAATTGAAATGGGCGAAACGGTTGATTGGGGATGTGTTGTAGAAATATGATGCTTGTTTATTTACCGCAGAGCCCGCGGAGAACGCGGAGATTCGGGATAGGTGTGAGGTTTTAGGTTTCAGGTTTGAGGTGTTTTGCTTACCTATACCTGACTACACACACCTCACAACTCATACCTTCAACGTCATCTCAGCGCCCTCTGCGTTCTCGGCGGTAAACAAATACGACTAATACACCGGTGCAATCCCCAACGCCTCTTCCGCCGCATCTATCGTCACGTCTATCAGCAAAGCCTGCGAAGGGTCATAGCTCCTCTCCATATTCCTTATCTCCGCTGCGGTCATACCTGCACGTATAGCAACTCCCAACTCGTTTACGCGTTCTGCAACCCCGGCTTCGCCGACCATTTGCGCTCCTATCAATTTCTTGGTATACGCATCGAAGATCAATTTCAGTGTGAGAGGTGTCGCTCCGGGGAAGTATCGTGCCTTTACGAGTTTCGTTGCCTTACCGCTTATTGTTTTTATCCCTGCGCGGCTTGCCGCTTCGGTTGTAACACCTACCGAACCGATCAAGACACCTCCGACATCCGCTACTGTGGGTCCAAAACAATATTCGCAGGGAGAATATAAACCTGGCTGCCCACTCATATCGCTAAGGATGTTATCAGCTATGACCATAGCTTGAGTGACAGCGGTAGATGCGAGTTGGTTCAGTCTCGGGCGATGTGTGATGCCATCTACAACTTCCGTACAGTCACCAACCGCATATACGTTATTTATATGCCCCCGTCCTTTTTTCACGTGCATTGCTCTATCCGTGACTATTCCTCGGCTTTCTCCTATCTCTATCCCCGCTTGCCATGCGAGGTCTATCTCAGGGATCATCCATTTGCCGATGATAACAATATCTGCTGGAATCTTCTCCTTCTCCTCTTCCCTTTCTCCTATTACCACCGATTTCACCCATCCCTCATGTCCTTTTATCGCGGTTATCTCTCTTCTATCGAGAATAAATCTTACGCCGTCTTTCTCCATCCGTTCTTTGACCAGGTCACCCATGTCCGGGTCTAAGCTAGAAGGCAGCAAAGAAGGTGGTCCACCATGAAGCGTTATCTCCAATCCTCGCGTTGCGAAAGCGGCTGCCGCTTGCAAGCCTATAATACCACGACCGCGAATATAAGCGTATTTCACTCCCTCCTTATTCAAAGCAGCTTCTATCTTTTTCGCATCATCCTCGTTATTAAACGTGTAAACACCTTCGAGTTTCGTTTCTTTCACGAATTGTTTTCTCCCTGTCGCTATAACGAGGAAGTCGTATTTCAGCACCTCATCGGTTTTAAGTGTTACACTGCTCTCTTCTAAATTTAGCTTCGCTACTTCTGTTTCCGTTCTGAAATCAACGCCCTGGTCGAGGAAGAACTGCGGCTTGTTTATCTCTGCTCGGTCTATCTCATACCAGCCACGCAAAGCAAAAGGCAGTCCGCAAGTAGATACCCAGCCGCTTTTCTCTCGTTTTAATACCGTGAAGTCCATCTCCTCCTCCACTTCGCCCTTCCTCGCAAGTAAGTTCCTCAACACGTATATCCCGGCAATCCCACCACCAACAATAACAATCTTTTTTACCATTTTTCTCCTTCTCCCCCTATTTTCAACTTTTGGTATTAAAATCGAAGGCAAAAGCATAAATAATTAGCAGTTTTTTTTCTTCACCATCTTCCACCAGATACTTGCTTACCGCTGAGCCCACAGAGAACGTGGAGAGGTAAAAAATTATAGACGCAGATTAACGCAGATTAACACAGATGAAAAGAGCAGTGCCGTTAAAATAGTCCATCCAGCCCACCAAAAGAAAGAAAAAATCCATGTAAATCTGTGTCTTAAGTAGATAGAGGTTCTACTTTATATACATTGAAATATCGCTAACCCCGCTCAGAGGTAATCTCTTCATAAATTCCATAAATAACTATCACACTCAGGAAAAGATACAATACACTTACAGAACCAAGTGTGCCGAACATATTCGCAATTACAAGCAAAGCACCGAGGACACCACAACCCATCATTGCAATCCTTGTGGTGTACCTGTCCACAGCCCTCTTTATCGCTTTTAAGTCCCTGTTATGATCGTAAATCGGGAGTCCAGAATCTCGAACCATTGCTCTTACATCTCTCGTTTCCAGTCCGGGCGTTAATTTTAGCCATAATAGAGCGATTATCATTGCGCCTATGACCATTATTGACATGTCAGTTGCTACTCTTACCGCGATTTGCCAGCCAGCAATATTCGAGTAAGCACTATGCAGAAGAGGAGGGAACCAATCCCAGGGGCTGTAAACAGGGTCAAGGTAATACATCAAGCCCGAAGTTACCGTTCCGTATTCGTCATATGACCCAAACAGTGTGATTCCATGAGAATAAAGCAGCCTTCCGAGACCCTGTATGCTCGCCTGAAGTACCCTACCAAAATTCAAAAATACCAGCGGAACAACTATCGCATACGAAAAGTGTGCGAACTTAATTGGAAATCTGACTCTGCCCCTACTCCCTCTCCATCTCCATCTCAAGTATCCAGGTATTTTTAGCTCTATACGAGCACACATCAGATAAACGACGAGGAAGAACAAAGCGACTGTTGTGATAAGTGCGATTACGTGATGCTCGAAGAGGAAGACTAATCCGTTCTTCGAAATCTCGTATGGCTCTACTTGCTGCGCTATTTGTACCCATCTTGGTATCACGCCTGCTGCCAGCCCGCTATTGCCCGGCATCCAATTTATAAGCCCGGTAATTATCTGATGCGAAACATTGGCAACGATAAAAAGTCCCAGTCCAGAGCATATTCCCCATTTCGATACCACTTCCTCCATATAATATATCAGCATCCCGCAATCTTGTCCCTTTTGATCTCGCTTCCATTACTATTCCTCACCGAAGAAATTAAGGTGGCTACACAGGTTTACCCAAATCAAACCACTTTATTGTTTCTCTTAGTCCTTCTTCTAAGTTATACATTGGTTCATAACCCAAATTCTTCTTTGCCCGCGATATATCAGCCAGGGAATGCTTTACGTCACCTTCTCGGGGGTCCTCATGCATGGGCGTTAAATTATTCCCCATGAGCTTCATTATCATATTTGCAAGCTCATTTATGCTTATCCTGTTCCCGTTTGCGATATTATATACGCCCCCGGCATCACTTTTTGCCGCAAGGACATTCGCCTTTACCACGTCTTTCACAAAGGTGAAATCCCGCGTTTGCTCGCCATCACCATAAATCACGGGCGGCTTGTTTTCTGAAACCCGGTTTATAAATTTCGGGATAACCGCCGCATAGTCCGAGTAAGGGTCCTGTCTCGGTCCGTAGACGTTGAAATAACGAAGCGAAACAGTTTTTAAGCCGTAAATATCATTAAAAACGTTGCAGTAATACTCACCCAGTAATTTCGTCACCGCGTAAGGCGACAACGGATTTGGCGTCATATCCTCTCTCTTTGGTAGTTCTGGCGTATCACCGTAAACCGAAGAAGAGGATGCATAAACAACTTTTTTTACGTCACAATCCTTTGCCGCAACCAAAACGTTCAGTGTTCCGTTTATATTTGCGTTATTAGATGCAATCGGGTCTTTTACACTTCGTGGGACAGAAGGAATCGCAGCCTGGTGGAAAACATAATCGGTATCCTTGAAAACCCCCTTCAGCAAATTCAAATCCGTTATGCTGCCTCTAACGAAGTTTATATTTGTACTTCGATTAAATTTTCTTATATTCGCCATCTTTCCCGTGGATAAATCGTCCACGATAATAATTTCGTTATCCTTTTCCTTCGACAGCTCTTCAGCAATATTCGAGCCGATGAATCCTGCCCCGCCTGTTATGACTATCTTCATTTTAGAACACCTTTCTTTAATAACCATTCTTTAGATAAAGTAAAGTTGTTGCATAATTAAAAAAGCCACTCTAAGAGCTTATTTCCTTACCTCTCATCGCTTATTTTTAGTAGCTACCATTCACGCTCTATTTCTATGCGAGATAAATCTTATTGTGCAACAACTTTAGTATATATAACTAACCATGAAAATAACTAACCATGAAAAGATAGAGTAATGCAATATGTTAACAACAACGATGACTTACGCGGACCTCAACGCAACTTTTCGGAAGGGATTGAGAAACGGCAACTGGAGACGCCTGCGATTC
>JAGGZZ010000096.1 GCA_021161765.1 Candidatus Methanophagales archaeon
CGACTTTACCCGCGTATTCCCTCGCCAACTCCTCTATTACCGGAGCAACCATTTTGCAAGGACCGCACCAGGGAGCCCAGCAATCCACGACGACCACAGGATATTTCCTTACCGTTTCTACAAAGCTATTGTCATCCAACGTCAGAGGCTGGTCTATTGCCCCCAATCCCTTCTTTCCACTCTCTTTCCTTGCTTTTATCTCCTTTTCCATCTCTCTCATCTTTCGCTCCTTTATCCGCTCTATCTCCATATCTACATTTATAGCTGTATCTGTACCTCTCTCCTCTCCCGTACCGGCATAACTCACCCGATTTTCTCCTCGTTCTTCCATTTTAAATATCTTCTCCACAGTATTATCAGTTAGTTTTTAATTTAAAAATATTGAATTTGATTTTTTTGGCGTGTGTATATGTGTACCGTATTGTGGTTGCCTCTAAACGGTCATTGCATCCTTTGAAGGGGGCTTACCGCAGGGACCGTGCAATACGGCGTGTTTTGTAGCCCTTCGTTTGCCATAGCAATCATCCTTCGCCTGTTCAGCAGGGTCATACTACTCTTCGAAAAGGGCATTTTTATATATGCTCTTGTTGTATTTAAAGGTGATTGTCCACGCCACAGAAATTACGAATATTCCTCGCTGCACCCCTCCTATTGGCTATTGGCTATTCCCTAGTCCTTAATCTGCTTTGGTCTTAGTGCTAAGAGGCACAGAAAAAGCCTTTTCCACTGACGGTCTGTGAATGGCGTTGTAAGAACAAAAAGGGATTATACGGTGGTCTGGCGTGGCATAGTGAATCCCACATCGCTTAACCCTTTCCAGATCGAAATTGTAAGCGTCCTGGAAGTGCATCGCACCGATAAAAAGCGTTTTACGGTGAAACGCCGCAAGAGCTTCTCGATTGCCTACCCCCAGCACACCTTCAAGTAAAGTCAAAGACTCAATGCCTTTTGGTGCCTTATCCTTGTCTATAAACTTCCGTAACGCGGATGCCAGTCCGGTAATTGCTTTTATTTTACCAAATCGGGATTTATTTATCTCCTCTGCGGCATCCAGCAGGAACTCCATAAACCCTTCTACATCTATGAATTCTGTTATTGGTATGAACTTCCCGTTTTCTACAAACACATACGTTGCAGCGCCGCAATGCGGGTGCACCGTGAATTCCAGCTGTGGCACTCCTTTCCATGCCTCCACGAAATAGGAGACAGGAACAACAAAAGGCACGGGATAGAAACTCTCTTTTGGTATTTCACCGTTTGTTTGCTCGTCCAGGAGTTTCATAAAATCGGGAATCGTTATTCTCCCCTTTTTCCTCTCGGATTCGTCTATTCTCCCTTCAAAAGCGATGGGTTGTACGTTCACGCCCTTTACAACATCCAGGTTATCCGCCGCAAATCGCACGAGGTCCCCCATCTGGTCGTCATTCACACCTTTCATAAGCGTGGGAACAAGCACTACACTATTTAATCCACCTCTTCTACAGCTCTCTATTGCCTTTAACTTCGTTTTTAACGCGGGTATCCCTCTTAATTTCTTATACGGCTCTTCGGTCACCCCGTCGAACTGCAAATAGACCGTATGCAAGCCGGCTTCTTTTAAACGATTACAAAACTCTTCGCTTTTCGCCAGCGCTATTCCATTTGTCGCTACTTGAATATGCGCAAATCCGAGTTCCCGTGCCATCTTTACAATCTCCACAAAACCTTCTCTTATTGTTGGTTCGCCACCCGCAAACTGCACCGCGGGGCAAGGGGGCGTCTCACTCCTCAGCATTATCATCATTTCCCTTAACTGTTCCATCGTCGGCTCATAGAGGTAACCTGCAGCGGCGGCATTCGCAAAACACGCGGGGCATCTCATATTACACCTGTTTGTGAGGTCTATAAGTGCGAGCATTGTCGAACTCTTATGCTCCGGGCAAAGACCGCAATCGAAAGGGCAGCCTTTGTCCGTCTTTGTGAGTGTGATTCCTGCCTTGCCCTCGTATCTCCACTTTGCGAATTTGTGATAGAGCGAGGCGTCCGACCAGTACACGTCATCGAATTCACCATGCTTCTCACACTTCTTCTTTATCAGTATCTCG
This sequence comes from Candidatus Methanophagales archaeon, assembly GCA_021161765.1. GTDB lineage: Archaea > Halobacteriota > Syntropharchaeia > Alkanophagales > Methanospirareceae > QEXZ01. The sequence goes on from JAGGZZ010000096.1 coordinate 2,085, forward strand.
CCACTCTCGCTTTCATACACTTCGGCGTCTATAACTTCGAGACATTCCGGGCATAATGACTTCGTTTTCATCTTCCATCTGCATAATAGTTATAAAAATATATAAAGCTAACAAAAGATAAAATAGAACAAAACAACAGGACAGAACAGATGAAAAACGATAATTTGAGCGCACAAGAGGTCGTAGAAAGGATAAAAAGTGGGGATGTCTCCTGTGAGGACCTGGTGTGCAGGATTTACGAGCGAATAGAACGAAGCGAATTAAATGCTTTTGTCACGTTAAACCGGGAGAACGCAGTTGAAAAGGCGAGAGAAGTGGATAAGAAAAGGAACGAAGAGGAATACAAGCGTAAAAAGCTGCTTGGCGTGCCCGTAGCCATTAAGGATAGTATTTCTACAAAAGGTATTCAAACTACCTGTGCATCGAAAATTCTCGAGGGTTATGTCCCACCTTACGATGCTGCGGTAATAGAGGCGCTGAAACGAGAAGGAGCGATACTTATAGGTAAAACGAACATGGATGAATTCTGCATGGGGACTTCAACCGAAACGAGTTATTATGGACCAACGAGGAACCCGTATGACCTCAGCAGGGTGCCGGGGGGTTCTTCAGGCGGTAGTGCCGCAGCAATCGCTGCAGGCGAGACCGTGCTTGCTCTTGGTTCCGACACGGGTGGCTCTATCCGATGTCCTGCTTCGTTCTGCGGTGTGGTCGGGTTGAAGCCTACTTACGGATTGGTTTCAAGATATGGGCTTATTGCTTATGCCAATTCGCTTGAACAAATAGGACCGATGGCTTCAAACGTAACCGATACTGCGCTGCTGTTAGACGTGATTTCTGCGAAAGACGAGAGGGACACCACACAAGCGAAGCTAAAGCTAAAAAATAACGCATCTGCGAATTACTGCTTCCCTGGGTGGATGAATGCGGAACGCACCGGGAGCGAAGAGATAAATGTCAAAGGCATGAGAATAGGCGTTCCAAAGGAATTCATCGAGGGTGTTTCCCCAGCAGTCGAAAAATCCGTCTGGAACGCAGTGCACAAACTCGAAGATTCCGGTGCTTCGGTCGATGAAATAAGCATGCGTGGTCTGAACCTGAAATACGCACTTGCTTCGTATTACATCATCGCGATGTCGGAAGCGTCATCAAATCTCGCGAGGTTCGACGGCTTGAGATACGGGCTTCGCGCCGGCAGGGACGAGGACTGGCATACGACGTTTTCGAGAATACGAGGCAAAGGGTTTGGCGAAGAAGTAAAAAGGAGAATCATCCTCGGCACGTATGCACTCTCTGCGGGTTATTACGGCAGATACTATTTGAAGGCGTTAAAGGTGCGCACACGGATAAAAGCGGAATTTGAGGATGCGTTAAAAAAGCACGACATATTGGCAATGCCCACGATGCCCTTTGTCGCTTTCGAGCTCGGTGAGCGAATAAAAGACCCCCTCTCTTTGTATCTCGCGGACGTTAATACCGTACCCGTTAATCTGGCGGGTGTTCCTTCCTTGTCTATTCCCTGTGGGTTTTCAAACGGATTGCCAATAGGCTTGCAGCTCGTTGGTAAGCATTTTGAGGAGGATACGATATTGAGAGCAGCTTTTGTTTTCGAGCAGTTATAAAACCACGAGATTTCACAAGATTAGAGAATAAATTATTGACACGGATTTACACAGATTTACACGGATTTGTTAAGTTATCTGTGTTAATCTGCGTTAATCTGTGTCTATAATTTGTTTTTTTGTCCTGGTTACAGAAGGAAAGATGAACGAAGAGCGACTAAAAGAAAGGGTAGCGCTTAAAATCGGTTATATCGGAACTAATTATCACGGATTTCAGATTCAACCTCGGTCCGGGCTGCCGACCATAGAGGGAGAACTCTTCAAGGCATTGAAGAAACAGGACATTATTGAAGACAGGAAAACGGCGAATTATTCCGCTGCGGGCAGAACCGATAAAGGCGTGCATGCCCTCGCACAGGTCGTTTCATTTGTCACATCAAACCGGAATATCTCACCACGAATGATAAACAGCGCGCTGCCCGATGGTAGTATATGGGTGTCGGCTATCGCAAAGCCGTATTCGGGATTTAACGCACGTAGGGATGCGATAAGCCGTGAGTACAGGTATTTTTTATTTTTACAAACTGAGTTGGATTTGGATTTGGATATAACTCGTATGCGAGAGGCATCGGAATTGTTTGTCGGTACTCACGATTTCTCTAACTTCTCTCTGCTTCAGGGTCATGAGTACGAGGTAGCAGGGTATTCAACCACCAGGGACATAAAGCGGATAGAGGTAAAAACTAAAAAACCGTTTATCATCATAGACATAGAAGCAAACGGGTTTCTGCGTAAGATGGTGCGGAAAATAGTTTCAGCATTGAAAATGGTGGGCAGTGGCATGAAAGACAAACGATGGATAGAGGATTTATTGGACCTGGGGATAAAGGAAGGTATCGAGCCAGCACCCGCTTTCGGGCTCGTTCTGAAAAACGTTTCGTATCGCGACGTTAAATTCGTGGAAGACGAATATGCAAAGCGGCGAATAGTTGAGCGACTAAAGAGTGATTTGGTTTTTCATGCCACGATGGCAGAGGTGCTGGGGGATATGACAAACGAATATGCTCACTATTTTTTTTAAAAAGTTTGATCAAAATGCTTTGCAATAGAGCGGTATGATCTTGTGAAAGAGACGAGAACAATTGGGCGAGCAACATTGTATACAATATTGGAAATGAAGGGGGAAAAAGTTAAGGTTTAAAAGAAGCTTTGCACAACGGGGATGCCTCTCTTTTTAAAGCGGGGTGGTGTGGATAGGGCTTTTTAAAGTCCCGAGTTATAACAACAAAAATAAATATATATCCTCATGACAAAATTATATTGATAGAAATGAACCTTACAATTTCTGAAAAAGCAGTTGTGGAAATAAGTGCTTATCTTACGGGAAGAAAGAGGATATACGAAGTGATTTGTAAAAAATTCGAAGACAAATATGGCTCCTTAAACCTGCTTGAAAAGAGAATAGAAGAAGAGGGCGTGCCTTTGGGCAATCATACCTTATGGGATGATGCTATCGAGTGGGGAAATGCCGTTGCGGAGCTTGACAGGATAAGCTATTATAGTGGGAGCTTATGGCGTACTCAAAAATAATAGATATGATTTCGCATTGATTTACAATGACAAGCGAGTGCTTGGTTGGGATAATGCACCGCATCACAGACAGGTATCAACACATCCTCATCACAAACATGAATTTGGAGTGCTTTATGAATCGGATCTTGAAGGAGATGTAGCTTTAGATATTCATAAGGTGCTCACATATATCAAAATTTTTATAAAACAACAAAACATGAACGAAGAGGAAGTTCCCTATAAATGCGGCTGTGGTGGAAGTCTGAAGAAGACAAAGGTCGAAGTGGAGTTTTTCGGTATTGATTTTGGATTGATACGATGTCTATTCGCGCTCTTTTCTTTCCAGCATCGCTTTTATCTTCTTCAATCTACCGAAATTCTCACGCTCCATCTCTTCTAATCGCATTCGTATGTATTTTCTCGTCGTCTTCAAGCTGGGAATCATTATGTATTCGAGTGCATTAACACGCCTTTTCGTCTTTTCCACCTCGCCTGCAAGATTCCTCACCGCCTCCTCAAGCTCAGCAAGCTTTAATATCCTCTCTAAAGCCTCTTCAAAGCTTTTTGCACTTCTATCCACCGCAGCGGACGAATCGATAAGACCATAGCCTCGCTCCGTAACTTTCCTCGCTAATCCGTCTTTTAATTCCAGTGTCGGCACGTGCACACCCATTATGCTGCGAGAAGTAAAATCCAGTCTGATTTCTTGTGGCGACATCAGCGACAACTGCCTTACCTGTTCAACGCCCGACTTCGCCTGAGCCAGGATTAAAAAATCAAATGCCTCTTTTAACTTGCTGTCCACAGCCTTTCGTGCGTCCCGTACCTCGCCGACTACGTCTAAGAATTCGCCGATCAGCGCATCACGTTTTTCACGAAGCAGGTCATGTCCCTTCTCCGCTAACTTCTCTCTCCTACTCAGCCGCAACAACTCCATCCGTGTCGGGCTTATCCCCTCTATTATCTCGGGCATAACCAGTCTCTAAACTAAAAGAAAGTATTATAAAAGAAAAGATTTGTGGTATAAATACTAAATACTAAACAAGAAAACAGAAAATAAATTAAATTAAGATAAATCTGCGTAAATCAGTGTAAATCCGTGTCTTAAGTGGAAGGGAGCTATACTTTATACGCCTGCGCCAACGCCTTTCTCCACAAGATAAATCCCATCTTGAAAGACCTTTGGGTCATAGCCCTTTATCCTTGTCGTCTGTTCTAAATTCGCTGCGGTTTGTCCAACCAATACCTTATCTATTCCAGAAACCACTATCTCTTCCCCTTTGCCTTTTATTTCCGCCTTTACTCCTTCTTCGATTTTCGCGATTCTCGCCTTCTTTTCGCCCAGGAAATTTGAAACCGATACGCTGTTGCCATCTTTTGCTACCGCAATTTGCATGGGGAAATGAGCATGCACAACCTTCAACCTATAAAAAAATCCTTCTTCCACACCTGTAATCATATTCCTGAGATGCGATGCGTAAGTTCCCGCTATTGCTCTTTTCTTTTTCCTTCCCGAATCGCCACGTATAACAACCTCATCGCCGTTATCCCGCTTCTCTATTTGTATACGCAGTCCGGGCTGCCATAATTCTCGCTCTATCGCTCCTTTTGGTCCCTCTGCCTTCACCAATCTCCCGTTTATTGTGAGGTTCACCCCTTCAGGGATTGGAATCCCGAGGTCAATGCCCGCTTCATCCTCCATTGAATTTGTCATCTTTAATTACCTCCTCCTTTGAGTATTTAAATTTATGTTTTTCTTTTTTCAAAAAGAAAATTTAGTGCACAACGAAAAAATAAATTATAGACACAGATTAACGCAGATTAACACCGATAGATGATAAAAATCAACCGGGTTAAACTTAAATAAATCTGCGTAAATCCGTGTAAATCTGTGTCTTAAATAGGAAGCAGTTATGCTTTATATACAATGAAAAAGCTAAAAGGGGTGTATGGAAATAAAGATTTTTTCAACCGAGGGGTTGACCTAACAGCGGTTATGCCCCTTGTGAACGAAATAATCGCGGAAGTAAAGAGCAGAGGGGATGGGGCACTGCTGGACTACACCGAAAAATTTGACGGCGTAAAATTTCTGAGGCAAAAAGACCTGGAGGTGAGAAGGGACGAAATCGAAGATGCTAAGCGTAACGTGGATGAGCATCTGCTGCGGAGTATCGAGAAAGCATCTGAAGCCATAAAAAAATTCCATTACCGCCAGAAGAGGCGATTAGAGACGGAAAAGGGCGAAGACAAAGGAGGACCTGAAGAGATGTTCATTGACAATACGTATGTTCCACTTGATGTGGTTGGTGCTTATGTTCCCGCGTCGTATTTCAGCACCGCTTTGATGTGTGTGATTCCCGCGAAGATAGCGGGAGTGCGGGATATACTGGTATGCACACCGCCGGGGAAGGATGGGGCTGTGGACTCGCTTACGTTGGTTGCCGCGGCTGAACTCGCAGGAGCAACGCGGATATTTAAAGTGGGTGGTGCACAGGCGATTGCAGCGCTCGCTTTTGGCACTGAAACGATTCCGAAGGTACAAAAAATAGTGGGACCCGGGAACGTGTATGTAACAGCGGCGAAGATGGCTGCTCGAGCACAAGGCGTGGAAATAGACTTCCCTGCGGGGCCTTCGGAGATCATAATAATCGCGGACAAAACGGCGAATCCCCTTTTCATTGCCACTGACATGCTTGCGCAGGCGGAGCACGGTGCGAAATCAAAAGCGGTTCTTCTTACCGATTCTGCGCGGATAGCTGCGGAAGTGGAACGACAAATCAGGGCAGAGGCGGGAGATGAGGAGGGGGAGCAAAACGGGATAATACTTGGAGACGACATAGGCGAGTGCATCGCATTTGCGAACGAATATGCACCCGAACACCTCGAGATAATGGTGCGGGAGCCAAAGGAAGTTCTGAAACGAATAAAAAACGCGGGTTCGGTGTTTGTAGGCGATTATTCGCCGGTTGCCGCGGGAGATTATGCTACGGGTGCAAATCACGTGCTGCCGACCGCGGGCTACGCAAAGTCGTTCTCCGGGCTTGACGTTCACCATTTCATGCGTCGTATGACCGTGCAGTGGCTGGATAAGGGAGGATTAGCGAAAATAAAGGACGTAGTGGTGAAAATGTCCAGAGCGGAAGGTATGGAAAAGCATGCGCAGTCGGTAGAGGCGAGGTTCTAAAGTCATTCCACTAACAAATTGCAATTAATAAACCACGAGATTTCACAAGATTAACCCCCAGAAAATAGGAAATAAATTATTGACACGGATTAACGCAGATTAACACCGATTTAAAGTAGTTTAAATTTTGACAAGTTATTAATTGAATCTAATTAATCAGGACAGTAGCGTCTGTGTAAATCAGTGTAATCTTGTGGTTTTTTCCGGAATGACATACTATATTATACATATTCCACAAGGTTATTTATTGAGCAACTGTTGATTGACGTTGTAAGATGAGATAAGATGAAGATGCTGTCAAAAAGATTAACCAGGATAGAAGAATCAGCAACCATGAAGATGGGGCAGATAGCGAAGAAGCTGCAGGCAGAGGGCAAATCCGTTCTGAACTTCTCGCTTGGCGAGCCGGACTTCAAAACGCCGGGGCATATCTGCGAAGCAGCGAAGCGCGCTTTAGACCTTGGATATACGCACTATGTTAGCAGTGCAGGTGTCGACGAGTTAAGAGAGGCGATAGCAGAGAAGATAAGAGAAGAGAATAAGGTTGACGTATCTGCGGAGAATGTGATCGTAACACCAGGCGCGAAACAGGCGATATACGAGTTGATGATGAGTGTGCTGGATGATGGCGACGAGGTGATTCTGCTTGACCCCGCATGGGTAACGTTTGAATCCGCAGTGAAATTAGCGGGTGGAAACCCGAAATGGGTGAAGCGAGTAGAAGAAGAAGTAAACCACGCATCGCTTGAATCCGCGGTATCAGAAAACACGAAACTGATTGTTATCAACAGCCCTAATAATCCCGCGGGGTATGTTCTCAGCGAGAAAGAGCAGCAGGAAATTGCGGAATTCGCCGTTGACCATGACCTTCTTGTGCTGTCGGACGAGATATACGAGAAGATAATCTATGGTCGAAAACACGTGAGCATCGCCTCTTTTGACGGTATGCAAGCTCGAACGGTAATCATAAACGGTTTCTCGAAGACGTATGCAATGACCGGCTGGCGAATAGGATATGCCGTTGCACCAGCAGAGATATTGGGGGGGATGCTAAAAATACAGCAGCATTCGGTATCCTGTGCACCGTCTATTGCACAATCCGCAGCGTTGACAGCACTTAGCAGTCCTCAGGACTGCGTGAACGAAATGGTGGAGCAGTTCAAAAAGAGACGCGATGTCATTGTGAAACGGCTAAGCGAGATAGGGTTGCGATGCCTGAATCCCGAGGGCGCGTTTTATGCCTTTGTAAACACGTCAAATTACGGAAACGATATGGAACTCACGGAACGACTGCTAAAAGAAGCGTATATCGTGGTTACACCGGGTTCGGCATTTGGCGTTGCGGGTAAGAATTACGTGAGGTTTTCGTTTGCGGCATCAATGGAGGATATTTTAGAGGGTATGGAACGGATAGAAAAACTATATGGCTAATAAATAAGTGCCTTTAGAAGACTTGTGGAAGGGGTCACAGAGATTTCTTTCTAAGCACCAGATAGATATGCCACAGCAAGCAATTCGTGGTAAGAAAAACCCGCTTCTCGAAGCCAGATGATGTATGTGCTGGCGTTGCTTGTAGGCGTAGGTGGTCTTAAGGCTAAGCATGCAGCGCATTCCTGATCTGGATCGCATTTTTTGAATCATTGTCAAAGTTGGATAGAAAACTTTACTGTCCATACTTTAAAGATGAAGAGGATTTATCATGAAAATATCCATGGACATCGAACTAACTGACATACCGGGTCAGTTAGTGCTCGCATTGAAGCCCGTATCCGACTTCGGTGGTAATATTCTCAGCGTGCTACATCAACGGGACAAGAAGACACCTTCAGGCCGAATACCTGTTCAACTGACATTAGAAATAGAAGAGCAGGGATTGGACAGATTGGTGGAACGATTAAAAGAAAGGGACGTGAACGTGGTC
>JAGGZZ010000129.1 GCA_021161765.1 Candidatus Methanophagales archaeon
AAGAGGAAGTGAAAGAGGGCTCGCAAGTGCTTGTTTTTGTAAATACAAAGAGGGGCTCGGCTTCTTTTGCAAGAAAAATCGCTGCACACCTGACCGTATCGAGTAAGGAGCTGGACGAACTCGCAGAGCGCGTGGACGTCGGTGTGGACGACCTCAGCGACCTGGTCAGGCATGGTGTCGCATATCATAACTCGTGGCTGCATCCCGCGCAACGAAAAGCGATTGAAGGGAGTTTCAGGAGCAAAGGGGAGGGATTAAAAGTAATCTGCTGCACGCCAACCCTGGCAATGGGCGTTTCTTTACCCGCAAAAACGGTTTTAATCCGGAATTATAGGTTCTTCACGCTTGGGCGGGGGAATGAACCGATGCCCGTGTGCTGGGTGAAACAGGTATTTGGTCGTGCAGGAAGACCGGAACACGATAAATATGGAATAGGACTTATCGTTGCGAGGAGCGAGGACGAGCGCGAAGAGATAGAGGATTTTTACATAAATGGCGATTTGGAACGCACCGAATCGCAGTTTTCCGCAGCAGCGATGACCGAGCAGATTCTCGCAACTATCGTGGCGGGTGCAAATCACATAGGCAAAGATAAAGGCACGGACAGGGCGAGCATCCTCGAATTCCTCGATAGTACCTTCTATGCGTATCAAAACCGCACTCAAATGGCGCTCGTGAAAGCGCAGATGGACGGCATACTGGAGGATTTATCAGATGAAGGGTTTATCACCATAACAAGGAGCAATGGTGAAGAAGAAGTAAAAGCTACGGGTTTCGGGCTGCTTTCTTCAAGGCTGTATTTGTCTATAAAATCTGCATTGGAGCTGAGAGAAGGCATACTATCGTTGGATGCCTGGGAGAGGGAAAAAGGAACAAAAATATCGGATTTTGACCTCTTGCTGCTTTTATGCAAATGCGATGAGGTGGTTCCGCTGAAGGTGAAAGCCTCGATGGAAATAGCAGCCAACCTTAGCGACAATATCGAATGGCTGTATGGTGGCGCTTATGCGCTGGGCAGTGCTATCGTTGCACACGCATGGATTGGCGAACGCACGTACCCCGAGATGAAGGAGAAGTTTGGAATATATCCCGGTGAAATACACAACAACATCTACGTTCTGGAATGGATGTGTTATGCCGCATCGAGAATGGCAGAATTTCTTCAGGTGGAAAACATGCGCGCGCGACTCGGTATGTTAAAGGACCGGATAAGGCACGGTATTAAAACCGACCTGCTTGGATTGGTTTCTATAAGAGGCGTTGGCAGGGTAATCGCAAGGGGATTGCATTCCGCGGGATTCAGGAACCCCGCAGAAGTGGCAAAGGCAGATATAACGCAGTTGGAAATGGTTCCCGGAGTGGGCAAGAAACGAGCGAGAAAGCTAAAGGAAGAAGCGTTGAGACAATGTAAAATGTAACCCTTCAGAGGTAACCCCTCAGATGTAACCCCTTAGATTACACGGATTTTCACAAGATAGCAATAACAACAATTGGTCTTTATTGTATACAATGTATGATTTTTTTCTACTTAAGACGCTGATTTACGCAGATTTATTTTGCCATCTGTGTTAATCTGTGTCTATAATTTATTTTCTGTTTTCTTGTGTTAATCTCGTGGAATCTCGTGGTTCATTAATTATCCGTACATATAGTGCAAAGCATCAGATGGTTCGGCTCCTACACCCTCGCCACGATAAGCAGCTCTCGCTCTTTGTCTTTCTTTCTCTATTCTCGTTTCGAACGCTTCTGCACTTTCCCTGAGCATCTCTTCGGTCTTTGCCGTTTCTATATCTAAACCAGATAATCGCTTAAACGCCCTAAGTGCACCTGCACAGGCTCGCAGGTCTTCGGGATATTCACCCACACCGAGAACCGAATAACTTGCAATCCCGAGTTTAGAAGCGAAACCAGGTAGAAGTCCCGTTTTACGAATAATGGAAAATCTGCCGATATTTTTTCGCGTCATGCGTTTAATCCCCGCAGGAATTTCTTTCTTCGACCCTTCAAAAAAGCCAACATAAGCTTCTATTTCCTCTTTTACCTGTTTGAAAGGTTCCTGTAAGGGTATAATTACGCCTACGGTGTATAACTCCTTAACGCCCAACTCTTTTGAAAGTTTAGCCACGCATTCCGCCTGTTTGTACGCTGATTTGGGGATATACTCCACCTCTGGATATTTGCCAACATAGCAGAATAATCGCTTCTCCTCGCTGTACCAAACCTCGTCATGCGGGATTTCAAATTCGTCTTCCCGCGCTTCTACTATGGGTGGGAAGTCATAAGAATACAAACTCAATATCTTTTCAGAATCCTTTAAAAACTCCTTTATGTGGTATGGTATGATATTCCCCATCGGCGGAAATCCCGCAATCAGGATATTCTCATAATTACTTGTCCTTTCTTTGAATTCCTCCTCGTCTACGTTCCAACAAACCGTGAATTCACCGATTTCAAAGCCTTCGCCCATTTCCTCTCCCGCTTTTGAAGTTCTCATTTCTCAATCTCGTTTCGTTCTCTCACTTCTCTTTTCTCGATTCGATAATCGCATTAACCAGCCTTTCCACCGTTTCTCTGTATTCTTTCCGCTCTTCTTTCAATTCCTCCAAAATCCGCTCCATGTTCTCTGCTATCTTTCCGTATTTCACGTCTAAATTATCAAACCTCTGAATGGTGTCGTGATGAAAATCCAGTAGAAGAGTTTTGTTTTCCTCTCGGGATTCCCGCATTTCATCCACACCACTTTTTATAGTGGTGAGGGTTTTGTCTTGTTTCTCAATCATCACATCCTGCTTACCCAGTATCTGGTCTTGCTTTCCAGCAAGCACCTCATTCCCGGTTTTTATAATGGCGATAGTTTCGTCCTGTTTATCCAGCATTGAGTCCTGTTTATCCAGCATTGAATCCTGTTTATCCAGCATTGAGTCCTGTTTTTCAAGTGTTTGATCATGCTTTCCAAGTGCCTGCTTCTGCATCTCAATCATCCCCAGTCCCGCCTGAACGATCTTTGAGAGTTGCAAAGCAGATAATAAGCTGGAAAAATCCTCCAGTGTCATTATATCCTCTTCGTATTCCTTTTCCTCCACTGAGATGTTCTCAACTTCTGCAAGCTCGGGCCGGTTTTCATTGACAAATTTCAGAAAATTATCTATCCTTCCCCCTTCCCCACCTACTCGAACATCAACAACCTGCTTTCCATTTTCCTTAATATTCTTAGCATGGAAGTTTGGAATTTTAAGTTCCTGTGCTCTTTCCATAAGGAATGGCCTGTAACCTACATTATGCACCTTCCTGCCTTTTATTAATATCCTTCTTTTAACGGTCATTTTTTCATTATCAAATTAACAAAAGAGAACAATAGAATATATAAAGAAAGGTTTGTTGAGCGATGAAAGAGGAAAGATATGACGTTGTAATCGTAGGGGCAGGGCCTGCGGGAAGTGTAACAGCCAAGACCGCCGCTGAACGTGGCTTAGACGTGCTTTTGATAGAACGGAATCCGGATATTGGCGTGCCGGTGAAATGCGCGGAAGGCGTAAGCAAAGAAATAGAGCAGTTCGTTTCCATTGATAAGAAGTGTATATGCGCAGAAGTGAACGGAGCGAACATATACGGTCCAGACGGCACGAAAGTGACTTTGTCCGGCGAAAAGATGGAGGAAGTGGGCTATGTGCTTGAACGTAGATTATTTGACAAAGCGCTTGCAATAGAAGCTGCAAATGCGGGTGCCGAGGTACGCGTCAAAACAGAAGCGTATAGTGTCATTAAAGCGGACGCTGACGGATACGCAAAAGGCGTTTGTGTTCGCGGTATGGGCGAGGATACACACGTTTATGCGAATGTCGTGGTTGCTGCGGATGGAGTGGAGTCAAAAATAGGCAGGCTGGCGGGCATTGACACGAGGATGCGTCCTTCGGATATATGCGTCTGTGCCGAGTTCCTTATGTGCGATATAGCGTTGGAGGCAGGGTATTCTGATTTTTTTTTGGGTAATGACATTGCACCACAAGGCTATGCATGGGTATTTCCAAAAGGTGGCGATTGTGCAAACGTGGGTCTTGGGATAGGTGGTGATGCTTCTGGTGAAAACCACCGTGCAATTAATTATCTGAAGGCATTTGCCCGTGATAAGTTTCCCGATGGCAAGACGGTGGCGGAGATGTGCGGTGCGGTGCCACTGAGCGGCCCGATTGCCGAAAGCGTAGCGGATGGGCTGGTTTTAGTCGGCGATGCTGCGAGACACGTTAACCCATTGACCGGCGGCGGCATTTTGTATGCGATACAGGCGGGGCAGATAGCGGGTGACGTAATCGCAAAAGCATCGCAGGAAAACAATTTCTCGAAGGATAGATTAATGGAATACGATAACAGGTGGCGAAACGCGTTTGAAAAACGGCTGATAACCGGCTTAAAAGCAAAGGAGTTTTTCTTCAAACTATCGGACAACGACCTCAACCAGCTTGCTCACTCTTTAGTGGGTGTAAACATAGCGGAGTTCTCTACGACGGCGTTATTGATGGAACTCGTGAAAAAAAATCCGAAGATGCTGTTTGGATTGGCGAAGATGCTGCTCTAAAACTTTTTTGCACGCAAAAAAGTTTATCTCAATCCCGACACCAAATCCAGCAATACCGCCTTCGGGTCCACCGCCTTAACCACGCCAGAAGCCAGCAGCACGCCGTCTGCACCCAGCGCTATCGCAGCCCGAACGTCTTCTCCGTTTGTAACGCCTGCACCACAGAGCACAATGCTTTCCGCATCTACTTCCTTCACTTCTTTTACCGTATTTTCAACAATCCCGGGGTCCACCTTTGACACCGCCTGTCCGGTTCCTATCAGCTCTGGCGGCTCGACCGCAATGGCATACGGTTTCAATTCGGCAACTGCCCGGCTCACTGCGATATTATTCGTGCAAACAATCGTTAAGAGGTCTAAACTCGCCGCCTTTTTTATGATGTACTCTATATCCGCTATTTTCAGCCTGTGCTCCGAATGATTGACAAGCGACCCTGCGGCACCCGCATCCTTTACGGACTCCAGTGTTGTGAACCCGGTATGGCTGCCCGGTTCCACGGCGTCAACGTGCTGTGCGAAGCAAGGGATGTTCACCACAGAAGCTATCAGCGCAAGCTCGGCTTGTTGAGGGCAGATAGCAATGTTCGCCCCCGTCTCATCCGCGACCTCCTCGCATATTTCCGCGAGTTCAAATCCTTTCTCCCCCTTCGATTCCGCATACGCCTTCTCATTTAACACAATCACCGGCGTTTCTATTTTCGCGCCTATCCCGCCACCTATTCCCAGTCCTTCTTCAGTTATCTCCTCTAATGCTGTCATTTCATTACTCATATTACAAAATCCCCCCTATATCTTCTATTCCTCGCACTAAAAAAGTTGGTTTATAATTATATCCTTCTTTCTCCTCTCCTCTATAAATAAAAACCGAATCAATGCCCGCCCTCCTGGCTGCTAAAACACCCACGGGACTATCATCCACCAATACCGCCTCCTCCTTGCTCGTGTTTAATTCACTTAACACCTTGTTTATGTAAAAAGGATTTGGCTTCCTGTTATCCAGACTTTCTAACTCGCTCTGACGCCCGTACCATATCCTGAAGTACGGTTTCAGCCCGAAGTGCTCTAACGCGTAGTCCACACATGCTTGTTGTGAATCGCTCACCACCGCAAGATACGATTTTATGCTGAGGTGCTTTATTACCGCCTCAGAACCTTTATAGGGCTTTATTTCGCCTCGCTGCATCGCGTCTATCTTCGCTTCTATAACGTCTTTCTCTCTGCGTGCCCAGAACTCCGCACAATCTAACTCAAATCTATCGCAGAATGCTCTCACGCCCTGAGCTCCATCAGAAAATAGCGGGGCAAGAAAATACTTATCTATTTCCGCAATGCTGAGATTTAACCCATAATTGCTCAGCGTTTTTCTGAATGCTTCGTATGCCCACTCGTGTGCTACTGCTCCATCCCCACGTGAATCCAGGAACGTCCCGTCCATGTCAAAAATGACAACTTTGTATTCAGTTCCCATAATGAATTTACTCAAGTTATATATACACTTTTTCTTTTTATAAAAAAGAAAACCTGTGCTAAAAGAAAAGAAATGAGCGTTGTAACGAAGGAACTGCGGTTTGATACAAGAGGAGAAGTGGAGATGGTAGATATAACTGAGAAGGTAAACAGCAAGCTGAGAGAATCGGGCATCGTGGATGGAACGGTAACTATTTTTGTGCCCGGTGCGACAGGAGCAGTGACGACCATTGAATACGAGCCGGGTCTGTTGAAAGATTTCCCCGATGCGTTGGAGAGATTATTCCCGAAAGGAATAGACTATGAGCATGAGCTCAGATGGCACGATGGGAACGGGCATTCGCATGTAAGAGCATCTTTTCTGGGCCCCTCGCTAACCGTGCCTTTCGGAAATAAAAAGATGCTGTTAGGGACGTGGCAGCAGGTTGTGTTTGTCGAATTGGATAATAAGAGAAGGTCGAGAAGAATAATTCTTCAGATAATAGGGTAAAAGGTTGAGTTCCATGCAGAAGAGGGACACTCTTGTAGGTGAAGAGAGTGCCTGAAATGAACAAAAAGTTATTAATATTTAAACGTAAGAAGGCAAAAGAACTACACGAGAAAGGCTGGAGTAACCGCAAGATAGCACGTCATCTACTGGCAAGCAAAAATAGTGTAGGTAAATGGGTGCAGATGGATGAAAGCGAAATATCAAGTGATAACAGAGGCGGGGAAAAGGGGAAATCGAGAAAATACACGCCTGAAACAAAACAGCAAATTATAAGCAAATACATTCGCCCGCAAAAGCAGGGATTAGTAACAAGAATTGAAGGAAATCTGGAGGACGCACCCCATCCCGGAAGTATTGAAATAACATGGAGGTATGCCTGAGTGTCCCACCTTTGCTCTAAACTCAACCATTTAATTTAAGATATCGTTTTTGCCATTTTTCCAGTGAGACGGGAAAGCACTATTGCATCAAATCCCGCACACTCACTTAACCCTCACTTCTTCTCCTCACCTTCCCCCTCCTCCTTCACATCATAATCCACATCCACGTAATCGCCTTCACCCTCGCCCGCTTTCTTCTCCTCTCCTGCTCCCGTTCCTGTCCCTGCCTGTGCACCCTGTTTAGCCGCTTCTTCCGCAGCCTTCTTCTGCGCCTCCTGATACACCACGGCAGAAACCTCATGCAGCGCCTTCGTCAGTTCATCCGTGTCCGCCTTTATCTTTGCCATATCCTTCGTCTTCAACGATTCTTTCAGCTTGTCCTTCGCCTTCTCCACCTTCTCTTTCTGCTCTTTACTTATCTTGTCCCCCAGCTCGGTAATCGTCTTCTCCGAGGTATACACAAGCGAATCCGCCTGATTCACGAGTTCTATCTCCTCCCGCCGCTTCTTGTCCTCTTCACGGTACTTCTCCGCTTCGTGCACCATCCGGTCTATATCCTCCTTCGCCAGTTTCGTTGATGCGGTAATTCTAATCGAAGCTTCCTTGCCCGTACCCAAATCCTTTGCAGTTACGTTTAAAATCCCGTTTGTGTCTATGTCAAACATCACCTCGATTTGCGGTACGCCGCGTGGCGCGGGAGGAATACCATCCAGATGAAACCTGCCAAGCGAAGTATTATCCGCAGCCATCGGGCGTTCGCCCTGTGTAACATGTATCTCCACACTTGTTTGATTGTCTGCCGCTGTCGTGAACACCTGTGATTTCTTTGTTGGTATCGTCGTGTTCTTCTCGACCAGCGTAGTTGCAACACCACCCAGCGTCTCAATACTGAGCGTAAGCGGCGTAACGTCAAGCAGAACTATCTCTTCCTTTACCTGACCGCTGAGAATACCCGCCTGTGTCGCCGCACCTATCGCCACGGACTGCATCGGGTCTACTCCACCCACCGTTTTCTTACCTAAAATCGCTTCAAATCGTTCACGTACCATTGGCATCCTCGTGGGACCGCCAATAAGGAGTATCTTGTCTATGTCATCAGGCGACAGCTTTGCATCTTTCAGCGCAGTTCGTATCGGCGACTCTAACCGTTTCAACGTGTGTTCCGCAAGCTGCTCTAATTTCGCTCGCGTTAACGTCACCTCTAAATGCTTTGGCTCGCCGCCGGAAACGATAATAAACGGCAGATTTATCGTTGTGGATACCGAAGAGGAAAGTTCTATTTTCGCTTTCTCTGCCTCGTCCCGTATCCGCTGCATCGCCGTCAGGTCGTCCCTCAAGTCTATCCCTTCTTTTTCTTTGAATCCCGCTACAAGCCAGTCTATCACCGCTGCATCTATATCCGTTCCACCAAGATGCGTGTCCCCGCTTGTGGAAAGCACCTCAAATACGCCTTCGCCTATATCCATGATAGTAACGTCAAAAGTGCCACCACCAAAGTCGAGAACCGCGACTTTATACTCCCCTTCTTTGCCCAGTCCATACGCCATTGCCGCTGCTGTCGGCTCGTTTATTATCCGTTTTACATCGAAGCCCGCTATCTCTCCCGCATCTTTCGTCGCCTGTCGCTGGTTGTCATCGAAATACGCAGGTACCGTGATAACAGCCGCATCTACCTTCTCGCCTAAATACGCTTCTGCATCCGTCTTTATCTTCTGTAATACCATCGAAGCGATTTCCTGCGGTGTGAATTCCTTGTCCACGGTCTTCACGTATATCTTCTCTGAAGTTCCCATCTTCCTCTTCGTTTCGCGTACCGTTCCTTCAGGATTAACTACCGCCTGCCGTTTCGCGGCTACGCCGACTAACCTATGGCCGTCCTTTGTAAATGCAACTACCGATGGAAACATCTTCCCCCCGTATGCACTACCCTCTGCACTCGGTATTATCTTCACTTCGCCACTTTCATCCACAAACGCCGCTTCTGAGTTTGTCGTCCCAAGGTCAATGCCTATTATCCTTCCCATTTTTATCTGCCCTTCTATCTCTATTTTACCTTCCTTTTGCTAAAAATATAAACGTTTCAACATTTCTCTTTTAAAATAAAAAAATAAAAAAATCCCAAACCCCAATACATGCCATACCTTTATTTTTCCCTTTTTGGCTATTGGGATTTACTTGGGATTTGGTAGTATTTGTTTTGGGATTTCTTACATAGCAATGCCTTATTCTTAGTATTCTCCCATTCCTTCCATTCCGCCCATACCACCTGGTGGCATACCGCCGCCTGGAGGCGCACCGCCGCCTGGCTGTGCACTCGACGCTATTACATCGTCTATCCGCAGTATCATCGTTGCTGATTCTGTTGCCGAGCTTATCGCCTGTGTCTTTATTCTCAGTGGTTCTATGACATTTGCCTTTAACATGTCCCCTGGTTCGCCCTTGGTAATATCCAGACCCACATATTTGTTCCCTGATTCGTGTTCAGACCGAAGTGCAACGAGCACATCTATGGGGTCTAAACCCGCATTCTCAGCGAGCGATCTCGGAATGACTTCCACTGCATCTGCGAATGCCTGTATTGCCAGTTGTTCTCTACCGCCTACGGTTGCGGCGTATTCACGCAGTCTCAGCGCCAGTTCTATCTCCGTGGCTCCGCCCCCTGCTACATATTTGCCGTCTTCTACTGCACATGCCGTTACTCGTAATGCGTCATACATTCCACGTTCTAACTCGTCCACCACATGCTCTGTCCCACCACGCAACAATATAGATACGGATTTCGGGTTCTGGCAATTTTCTACGAATATCATCTCATCACCGCCTATTTTCCTCTCTTCTACTATTCCTGCATTTCCAAGGTCTCCTGGTCTGATCTCCTCCAGCGTCGTTAATACTTTACCGCCTGTTGCGCTCGCCAGCTTCTTCATGTCGCTCTCTTTTACGCGTCGCACAGCCATCACACCTGCCTTTGCAAGATAATGCTGCGCCAGGTCATCAATACCTTTCTGGCAGAAAAGCACGTTCGCTCCGCTTTCTGTTACTTTGTCCACCATGCTCTTCAGCATGTTCTCCTCTTCGTCCAGGAACGCTTTCATCTGGTCGGGCGATGTAATCTCTATCTTCGCATCTACTTCCGTCTTCTCTATCTCCATCGCAGTGTTTATCAGCGCTATCTTCGCATCCTCCACGAGCTTCGGCATCCCCGAGTGCACGCGCTCCTTGTCCACTATCATCCCCTTTATCAGCACGGTGTCTTCCTTGCTTCCTCCCGTCTTCTTCTCTAACTTTATGTGGTCCGTGTCTACTCGCCCTCCTGGCTCCGCTATCGCTCTTACTGACTCCACTGCAAGGTTGGTCAGCAGTTCTCTTGCAACCTCTGCTCCCTTTCCCGTCATAGAAGTCGTAGCTATCTTCTTCAGCGTCTTGGCATCGTCGGGCTTGACCGTCTTTGCCATTTTCTTTAACACCTCATACGCTTTCTCCGCCGCCAATCGGTACCCTGTTACAATCAACGTTGGGTGTACCTCTTGCTCCAGCAAGTCTTCCGCGCGCTTCAGTAGCTCGCCCCCTATAACAACTGCACTTGTCGTGCCATCTCCAACCTCATTGTCCTGCGTCTTCGCTATCTCCACCATCATCTTCGCCGCGGGATGCTCTATGTCCATCTCCTTCAGTATCGTCGCTCCGTCGTTTGTTATTACAACGTCGCCCATGGAGTCCACCAGCATCTTGTCCATTCCCTTTGGTCCCAGTGTAGACTTAACTGAGTTAGCAATGGTCTTCGCTGCGAGGATGTTCCTGCTCTGTGCGTCTTTTCCTCTTGTCCTTTCACTACCTTCCTTCAATATCAATATCGGCGTTCCGCCTAATTGTCCGCCCATGTGTTTTTTTCACCTCTATTTTTTTATATCTGTGGTTCTATATAAAGGTTAGTATATAAATAAATAAATACGAATCCGGTGCACATACTAAGCTATGTATAAAAATAAAAACACAGAAGCACGGAGGAGGAAAGAAGAACAAAACAAATTAGAGACACTGATTAACACAAACCTTTCTTTAAACCTTTTAAGAAAAGGTTTATCAAAAACGCTTCGCGAAAAGAAAGCTTTACCAAAGAAATTTGTTTTTCTTTTAGCACAGGTTTTCTTTTTTTTTTGAAAAAGAAAAAGTGTTGCGTAAATTTTTTTCTCAATTAATTAAAATTTTCCTTTGTTGGAATGTGGGA
>JAGGZZ010000060.1 GCA_021161765.1 Candidatus Methanophagales archaeon
GCGTTGCGGGATTCACTATGCCACGCCAGACCACCGTATAATCCCTTTCCGCTCGTACAATGCCATTCACCGACCGTCAGTGGAAAAGGCTTTTTCGGTGCCTCTTAGCACTAAGACCAAAGCAGATTAGGGACTAGGGAATAGCCAATAGGGAATAGGGTGCAGCCATGAATTATGAATGAGGAGAAGAAGGCGCTGGACAATCACCTTTAAATACAACAAGAGCCTAGATAAAAATGCCCTTTTCGAAGAGTAGTATGACCTTGCTGAACAAGCGAAGGATGATTGCTATTGCAAACGAAGGGCTACAAAACACGCCGTATTGCACGGTCCCTGCGGTACGCCCCCTTCAAATGATGCAATGACCGTTTAGAGGCAACCACAATACGGCACACATATACATACACCAAAAAAAATCAAATACTGTGGAGAAGATATTAAAAATGGAAGAACGAGAAGAAAATCGTGTACGTTATGCCGGTACGGGAGAGGAGAGAGATACAGATACAGCTATAAATGTAGATATAGAGATAGAGCGGATAAAGGAGCGAAAGATGCGGGAGATGGAAGAAGAGATAAAAGCAAGGAAAGAGAGTGGAAAGGAGGGATTGGGAGCAATAGACCAGCCTCTGACGTTGGATGACAATAGCTTTGTAGAAACGATAAGGAAATATCCTGTGGTCGTCGTGGATTGCTGGGCTCCCTGGTGCGGTCCTTGCAAAATGATTGCACCGGTAATAGAGGAGTTGGCGAAGGAATATGCCGGTAAAGTCGTATTTGGGAAATTGAATGTGGATGACAATCCGAAAACCGCCACTGAATTTGCGATAATGGCTATACCCACGCTGTTCATCTTTAAACATGGCGAACCGGTGGACGTTGTTCAGGGGGCGGTGCCGAAACCGTATTTAGAAGCGAAAGTAAAAGAATGGCTGTAGTAGCGGTGAAAAGAGACCTTTTAAACGATGAATGTGCATAATCTCGGCGAGGGGGAAAGAAAAAGGAAGGGAATAGAAATAGTGAAGAGGTTTGCTGATTTGGGATTTCAAGCACAGCCAGAGGCAATTGACCTATTGAGCGGATACGAAAATGAATCCCGGTTTGGTCTCGATGAGATAGTAGAGAACGTGACCAGTTCGTTAGACACTGCAACTTTTGTGATTTCCGGCGAGCAGATAGCCGAGTTTATCAGAAATGGCGTGGCTGTTGCTATAGAAAAGGAAAGAAGCACCACAAAAACGCAAACACCACCACTACCCGCCGCCGCTGCTCCTGCAATAATTAAATCGTTCTCTGATAGTAGTCGAAGAGACATTGACCATAAAGATTTCTTACCGCAGTTCCTTGACCGGTATGAAAGGATAAGCAGGGTAATAAAGCAGAGGTTAAACAATTGCGGGCAGATACGGTTTGCTATAAGAAACGGCAGGGGCAATGGACGGAATGGCGAAGAGGTTTCCGTAGTGGGAATGGTCTCATCGGTAAACAAAACGGCAAGAGGGAATCTACGCGTTGATTTGGAAGACCCCTCGGGGCAACTCATGGTTGTTCTGCAACCCCATGAGGAAATAGTACTCGATGAGATAATAGGCGTTACTGGCTCTTTATCGGATAGGGGCTATTTATTTGCAAATAAAATAATACGTCCCGACGTGCCTTACCGCTCTTCAAGTTCACAGGCATCATTACCGCTTCCATTCAAATCCGTCTTGGGGGAGGAGGGAGAAGAAACGGGCGAGACACAAAAACCCGTATATGCGGTGTTTATCTCGGATATGCATGTAGGGAGCAAGACATTTCTGGAAGAGTCATGGGATAGCTTCGTGCAGTGGTTGAAGGGGGAATCAAAACGCATGGGAATTGCATATCTGGTTGTTGCTGGCGACATCGTGGATGGAATAGGCGTGTATCCGGGTCAGGAGGATGATTTGTCAATTACGGATGTTAATGAGCAATACAAAGTAGCGGCGGGATATTTTCACGCGTTACCTGCTCATATACATACGGTTATAGCGCCGGGAAACCATGATGCGGTCAGAAATGCAGAACCACAACCGCCCTTGCCCGCACACCTCAGGCAGCTCTTCCCTGAAGATACCTGTTTTGTGAGCAATCCCGCATACATAAAAATTGGCGGCAGGCTCGTCCTGGTCTATCATGGGCAGTCGTACGACGATTTTGTCAGCGCAGTATCGAGGCTGAATTATTCGCAGCCTGAGGCAGTAATGGCTGAGATGCTTAAACGGCGGCATATTGCACCCACCTACGGGAATGTCGTCTCTATTGTCCCCAACGGGCACGATTATGGGATTATTGATCCTGTTCCTGACATATTCCTGTGTGGACACGTCCATACGGTTGGTATTTCTAAATATCGCGACGTATTGCTTATAAATTCCGGGACATGGCAATCACAAACACCGTATCAAAAAAAGAGGGATATAAATCCCGTTCCCGGCTGCGCAACGCTTGTAGAGCTTGGTAAAATGGAAACGAAGGTGATGAACTTCGGAACTGGAAGCATAGCAGAAGCAGGATAAGGAGGCTGGTATGAAGATAACGACAAGAAATAGCGGAATGAAGTTCCGCGCACTACGCAAAGCGGTGACGATACGCAGCAGGTTGCAAGGCAGGGTTTATGGCAATTACGAGCGATTACTGGAAGAGCGGATATTAGCACGGAGTTTGCCCGAACATGTAGCGATAATCATGGATGGGAACAGAAGGTATGCAAAGAGGATAGGAATTTCAACGGAGGAGGGTTATCTCTATGGAGCAGAGATAACGGAGCGCGTGATTGATTGGTGTTTTGACCTGGGAATACCGCAGCTCACGATTTATGCCTTTTCTATCGAAAACTTTTGCAGGATGGATGAGGAAAAAGAGCATTTATTTGCACTGATGGAAAAAGAATTCGAGAAGATAAGCAGGGATGAAAGGGTTCATAAGGATGGTGTGCGGGTGAAAGCAATAGGGAATGTCAATCTGCTGCCTGAAACAGTAAGAGAGGCGATAAGAAAAGCTGAAGATGCAACTGCGCATTACGACAAATTTAAGTTGTTCATTGCCGTGGCGTATAGTGGCAAGATGGAGATAGTTGATTCGGCGTATATAATAGCGAATATGGTAAAACGAGGGCTGTTAGCTCCAGAGGATATAGATGAAGCAACGATATCAAAGCATTTATATGTAAGCGAGATAGAAAATGGTTCGTCTGCTTCCGTAGCGAAAACGAGTGTAGACTTGTTAATAAGAACGGGTGGCGAGCAGAGATTGAGCAATTTCGTGCCATGGCAGGCGTTAGGGAACGAATGTGCAGCGTATTTCTGCGCCCCTTTCTGGCCTGAGTTCAGAAGAATAGACCTGCTCAGGGCTGTAAGAACGTATCAAGAGCGTGCAGATGAGAAAAGGCAGCATACGCTATCAAGAATAGTACAATTAATCAAGACCTTTTCTTAAAAAAAGTGTTATGAGGGCGTTTATTGCAGTGGACCTGTCTGAGGAACTAAGGGCGAAGATAAAGGGGATACAAAAGCAATTTATGGACTTGGAGATATACGCGAATCTAAAGTTAAAATTCGTGAATCCGTGGCAGGTGCATCAAACGGTGAAATTTCTGGGGGACGTTCCTGAGAATAGCGTTGATGAGATTAAAATTGCACTGGCAGCGACAACTCAAAAACCATTTGATATAAAACTGCGGGGTGTGGGATTCTTTCCTGAAGCTTCGCTGGGAAAGGCAAGAAACATAAGGGTCGTATGGATAGGAATGGAAAAGGGCGAGGAGGAATTAAAGGCGCTGCAGCAGGAAGTAGAATCGGAGCTGAGTGCACTTGGATTCCCAAGAGAAAAACGGTTCGGTGCACACGTCACGCTGTGCAGGGTAAAAAAGCGTTTATCACAGGCCGAAATACGGCTGCTTTTGAACAAGATAGCCGAGCTGAAGGATGTAGAAGTAGGAACGATGCTTGTAGAAGAGCTAAAATTAAAACGCAGCACGCTTACGCCTAAGGGGCCTATTTACGAGGATGTGTGGGTGAAGAGGTTGGGTGAGGAGGGATGAACAAACATGGAAAAGGAATTACATTAACGGATTTTCTGCATTTGAAAAAGGAATTAGGCGATGATAACGATAAAGCTGAAGATAAAAAGAAGTCTGGTACTGAAAACAAAAGCAAAAGCAAAAGAGGAGTAGAAACAATCAAGGAAGAAACACCGCACATATACGCGGTATATGAGGTCACGAAATACATAAGGCAGAAATTAGATAGGGATGAGGTGCTCAGGGACGTTTACGTAAAAGGGGAAATTTCCAATCTCCGCCAGCCTACTTCCGGTCATTTATACTTCACGCTCAAGGATGAACGTTCGGAACTGCGATGCGTGATGTTCAGGGAAAAGAATCGTAAGCTAAAATCTATTCCGGTGGATGGAACGAGCGTGATAGCAAGGGGTCGTATAAGTGTGTACGAACGGCAGGGGAAGTACCAGTTATACGTGGATGACATACAGGAAGAGGGCATAGGTGCGCTGTACCGTGCATTTGAACAGTTAAAAAAGAAGCTGAAGGAAGAGGGTTTGTTTGACGCCGCCTATAAGAAGTCGATACCGGTTTTCCCACGCCGAATAGGCGTTATCACTTCGTCCACCGGTGCTGCCATTCGCGATATATTGAACATTACGAGGAGAAGATTCCCGCACGTGCATATTTTGCTGGCGCCGGTTGCCGTGCAGGGAGAAGAAGCAGCTCCGCAGATAGTAAATGCCATTCGGCTGATGAACCGGGTGAATGCAGAACAGATGAAAATAGACGTGCTGGTAGTAGGGCGAGGAGGGGGTTCAATAGAAGAGCTGTGGGCGTTTAACGAAGAAGCCGTCGCCAGAGCGATTTTCTCATCGGAGATTCCCGTAATATCCGCGGTGGGGCACGAAACGGACTTTACAATCGCTGATTTTGTTGCGGACCGGCGAGCGGCAACGCCGTCCGAAGCTGCGGAATTGGCTGTGCCCGATAAACGCGAAATCGAAAATAATTTGAGTTCTTTGAAGTTGCGAATGCAGCAGAATGCTTTTAAAGCGATTGAATACCACAGGAAGCAGTTGGAGAGCATCGAGCGAAATATCTTGTTTAGAACGCCTATGGAGAAGATAAATCAATACCGGCAAACGGTAGATGAAATAAAGCGAAGCATAACTGCGGAAATAACGCACCTCATCGCATTGCACAGGAAAAGTTTGCAGGCTCTTACTGGCAAGCTGGATGCTTTGAGTCCTCTGGCTATCCTCGACCGGGGGTACAGTATATGTTCGCGATTGCCGGAAGGCGAAATAGTAAGGAGTGTCCGGGATATTGCGATTGGAGATGCGTTGAGGATATTGTTTAGCGACGGTGAAGCCGTTTCGGAAGTGAAGGAGAAGAAGGGGAAAGGAGGTCAAGAAAATAAATTGTTGACACAGATTAACACAGATTAACACAGACAAAACAAACTGCAAAAAAATCTCTTTTCAAAGAGAAAGTTACAATGGAAAAAGTTTAAATTATGCAAGTTGAGCAAAATTAAATGGGATTAACAATGCAAGAAGTAGTTAGCTTTGAAGAAATTAAATATTTATATCCAGAAGAATATAATAATCAAAGAACTGGTTTTATCAGTTCTGTTTATTTCGTCAGTAAAGTGAAAAGAGGTGGTAGGATGGTATGAATAAATATGTGTTAGAAGATGGGAGTCCGGTGTATTATGAATATGATGAAGTTCAAGACATGTTGTATATAACGTTTAATTCAAAAATTGGTGGGACCTATTATGAGGATATAGAAGGAATGGAGGGCGTGATGCTACGATATGATGGCGATGCTGAAGAAGTGGTGGGTATAACCGTGCATAACGTCAAACAGAAGATGCTGCGCATGTTTATCGCGGATATTTGCAGTTTTATTACAAAACCTTTCTTTAAAAAAGAAGTTAAAATTTAAGGTGGAGAAGAGAAGGATGAAGGAAAAAAGCGTGAGATTGGTTGTGTTGGGAATCATGTTGGTATTGCTGGCGAGTGCTGCGGTAGGAACGGCATCGGCGAAGCAGGAAGGGAATATATTTACTCCTGATTATAAGCCGAAAGATGAAGTAGATAATCTTACCTATTTACCTGCGGCGAAGGGTCTCTCAGAAAGAGATTTAGAGGATATGAAGGATTACTTTACTTATTCTGAAAATGACAGAAATGAAGTTGACCCCTATTCAAATCCAAACTTAGGAAAATTCTTTAATGGAAAAGAAGAAAGTAGATCCAAGCAATATATAAGAAAAGCAGGAAAATTAGTAAAAAAACATGGACCTGCTGCCGTTATCGCCGGATTATTTTTTGCAGCACCTATTGCTTGTGTTGGTTTGGGTAATGTTAATGTTGCTAGTGCTTCATCTGCCGATAATATAGAGGACGCTTATGATGATACTATAGAATCTTTAGGTACCACCCCACTACAAGGTATGGATTTCTTTGACTTCAAGGCTGTGGATAAGCCACTAAATGAACCAATAAAATATCCAGACGAAATAACCAAGAGTATAAGAGATAATTATGAGAAGAGAGGAACAACTACTGTCAAAGTTTCTCCAACAGACTTTGCTGTCTGGATAGGTGTAAGCTCTGAAAAGACTGGATTAATTGAATCTTATTTAGTGTATCTTGATACAGATGGGGATGGTAAACCTGAAGAATTGGCTGCTTTATATAATTATCCTTATAAAGAGTCTCTCTTTTCTAGTGATTGCTCATCAATAAAAGGTCATTATAAATTTGTACCCGGGGGATATCTATTAATGTATGGTAAAGATATATATCATGGTGATTTTGGTGTTGTAATAAATCCTTTTGATATACCCAAGGAGGAAATGGGATCACTACATAAAATGCTCTACATCGAGAACCCTGACAAAATTCAGGTCTTACCAGATAAAACAATACCTTGGAAAAATGCAATAGGAAAAACTCCTGCTGAACTTGGATTAGATAAAGATGATAGAGGGATTTTTGGTAGGCCACCAAACCAAACATCATCACCGGCAGAAAGCACACCATCTGAAGTTCCTAAAGGAGAAGAGAAGGGGATACCGGGATTTGAGGCACTATTCGCAATTGTTGGCTTGTTAGCGGTTGCTTATGTGTTGAGGAGGAAGAGACGATAATAAAGAAAATGAAAAAAGAAGTTAAGAATTGGCTGGAACAAGCAGAACACGACATAGAAGTTGCAGAATACAATCTTAATGGAAACATGCTGGATGCCGCCGCTTTTTATTCTCAGCAAGCGGTGGAAAAGGCATTGAAATCTTTATACATTTTAAAATTTGAGGAACTGTGGAAAGTGCACGATTTAGTTAGAATTGCAAAGAGGATTCAAGCGCCGACTAAAATTGTCGAATTAAAAGAATTTAAACAGAAGATATGCCAAAAATATGCCATAAAAGAGATGATATTATTTGGCTCTCAGGTGACTGGAGAAGCGGATGAGAATAGCGATATTGATTTAATTGTGGTCGGCGATGAGTTCAAAGGCAAAAGTCCGCTTAAAAGATCCTTTAAGCTTTATTTAGAATGGACACTGGATTATCCTGTGGATTTTTTATGCTATACACCAGAGGAATTTGAAGAGAAGCGGAAGGAGATAAGTATTGTTCGCCATGCAATAAGGGAAGGAGTTGTAATTTGATAGATTGGTTGTTAGAGAAGAGGCGATAAGAAGATGAACAATAAACAGGTTACTGTAGCACTCGTAATATTTTTATTATTGTCTGTGAGCCCAGCAAATGCATTCTCCGTTAATTCATTAAAAATAGAAGTTCAAGAGAATGGAGATGCCAATTGTTACGCGAAATACGCGCTATCGTGGTTGGAAAAGATCCAAATTTGGGCTGTTGGGGTTTTAGGAGATAAAGATTCGACTAAGAATCATATCGAGTCGAAAATCGAATCGAATCTTGAGAGGGAGGTAGAATCCTTGAGAATAAGCGAAAGTGGTGATGCCTCGTTCATCCTCAAAGATTATGTAGGGAAAGTAGACCGCAAAGAAGGAACGTGGTATTGGACTAAGATTTGGTTGGACAAGAGTAATTGCAGTAAGATAAATCTTGGTTCCGTAGAAATGATATTTCCGGATGGCTTCATTTATAGATTTGACGGAGAACTGCCCAATATAAAACACCTCGAAAATGAAGACTTTGCTGAATTGTATTTAGAAGCGAGGTATCGAAATGAAGTTTATAACCGGATGGCACCGCTTTACTTCGCCATTGCTATTATAGAGGAGAAATGAAAAGGATAGAATTTCACGACAGGGAAGAAATAGAAGGAAAATTTGAGGAGATAATGTAAAATGGAAGAAGTAACAGGAGAAACAATAACTTTTGAAGACGCAATGAAGAGATTGGAGAGCATAGTAGAGACACTGGGAGAAGGAAATCTTCCTCTGGAAGAGTCACTGAAAATGTTCGAGGAGGGTATGGAGTTGTGCAAGTTTTGCAATACGAAGTTAGACGAAGCGGGATACAAAGTAGAGAAGCTGATGGAGAAGGAGGGAGGAGAGATAAGCGTGGAGGAATTCCAGGCCAAGACGGAGGAGTGAACATAAGAATGAGAGCGGAGGAAAATGAAAAAATAAGAGATGACTTAGAGAAAGCATTGTATTATGCAACGAAGTTCGCTAACAAAGTTTTTGTGGTAAAATTCAGTGGTGAAGTATTGGCAGATAAGGGCATAATGGACCTGGTAATTTCCGATTTGATCACGTTAAAATACGAAGCAGGCATAAATGTGGTCGTTGTTCACGGTGGAGGTAAGAGAATAACGTCTATAATGGACAAATTTGGTTTAGAGCCGCGATTTATTGATGGATTAAGAGTTACCGATGAAGATACGCTTGCGGTTGTCCAGGCAGTACTATCGGATTTTAATCAAAAGATAGTCTGGAATATAAATAAAAAAGGAGGCAAAGCAATTGGCATCTCTGCCGTTTCTGGCAATTTATTTACCGCGAGAAAAGTACATCCGGACTTAGGATTTGTCGGCAGCATAGAAAAGGTTGACCGTGAACTTGTCGCATTATTTACGCGAAATGAATATATCCCGGTAATCTATCCAATAGGCGCAGACGAAGAAGGCACTCTGCTTAACATTAATGCAGACCACGGTGCAAGTGAACTGGCATGCAGTCTGCACGCGGAGAAGCTCATCATTTTAACGCCGGTAAGAGGAGTGCTACGAGATATAACCGATGAAAACAGTTTGATACCGACGCTGACCCTATCAGAGGCAAAAAGCATTCTGGACGCGAGTTTTATAACCGAGGGTATGAAACCGAAGATAGAATCCTGCATAGCTGCGGTGGAGAACGGCGTTAAAAGCGCGCATATTATTGGATTGAAAACCCACGCGATATTGCAAGAGGTGCTTACCGAAACGGGCTCGGGAACGATGATAACAAACCTTTCTTTAGGTGGGGCTCCGCTCCACAATCCCGAAAACCCTGTAAGGGTTTAAAAGAAAGCTTTACCAAAGAAACTACAGATATTCCACCTCACCGCTCGAATATATTCTCGCAGATGCTTTACGTGCAACCCAGCACTGGAAATTTATCGCTACGGGCAAGCTTGTTATGTGCGTATCCGCGGTTTCTATATGCACGTCAAGCGCGGTTGTTTTCCCGCCTAAGCCCATCGGACCTATGCCCGTGCTGTTCACCGCTTCGAGTAGCTCGTTCTCTATTCGTGCTACCAGACCATCTTCATTTCTCACGCCTATCGGTCGAAGCAGCGCTGTTTTTGCAAGGCTCATCGCCATATCCGCTGAGCCACCTATACCAATCCCGATGATGGTAGGCGGGCAGGGTTTTCCGGCAGCGTTAAGTACGGCATCAAGCACAAACTTCTTTATCTCTTCTACTGTTTCTTCTTCCGGCTTGGGTGTGAACATAGCGAAAGCCCCGACGTTCTCTGAACCACCACCTTTTGGAAACACGAGTAGCTCAAGTCCATTGACGTTGAAATCCGCGATTTTGTAATTTATGTGTGGTATTCCGTCACCTGTGTTCGTTTCTCCACCCGCTCTTGTTATCGGATTCACCACGTTTGGACGCAAAGGGATTATCTCCGTTGCTTCCCTCACGCCCTCTCTTATGCCACTTTCAATATCGTTCAGATTTACGTTTATGTTGGTACTCCCGAGCGTCACAAAAAAAAGAGGAAGACCGGTATCCTGACATAAAGGTCGTTGCAGCTCCTCTGCAAGCTTTACGTTATCGAGCATCGCCTTCAACTGCACCCGCGCTATTTCATTCGTTTCTTGCTCGTATGCGCGACCCAGCGCCTGTTTCACGTCCTCCGGAAGTGTTGTCTCCGCCCGTTTCAAAATGCTTATCGTTACGTCCTTAATCAACTTTTTCGTGACCATTTGGTGAGGAATATTTGGTGATAAAGAAGGAGATAAAGTTTATAAAGGAGGAGAAAAAATAGGGGAAAATGCGAGAACTTGAAAAGATCAAGGTCTAGGCTTACTCAAAGTCGGCTTCATCCCAAAAGTCAATGTAGACCAAGGCAACACCCTGCGGATTATCTCAGGTGGGGGCAAACTATTTCTTGTTGAAGAGCATATACGCTAATTGAGATTTTTCGGGAGTTCCTTGCTGGTGCCAATTTGGAATTACTGGCAACTTACCCAAAGGGAAAATCCCAAATCCTTTGCCTTTCCAATGTAGAGCAC
>JAGGZZ010000164.1 GCA_021161765.1 Candidatus Methanophagales archaeon
ATGCCCTTGAAATTGCCAGGACATACACTTTCCTCGCTCCGTTTTCTTTCAAAACCCTCGCACATTCATTCGTTGTAGCACCAGTAGTGAAAACGTCATCCAGTATCAAAATGGTTTTTCCACGAATTGCATCCTTTTCTTCATCATCTTCGACAGTAAATGCTCCCCTTATTACTTCTGTCCTCTCTTCTCTGCTTAAATCTCTCAATCTGACTTCACTGCATCTCGATAGAACCATGAAATTTATTTCAATGAAATCCACCAAACCCTGAACAACTACCAATATCATTGAAATATGGTCAAAGCCGACTTCTTCTATCCGTTCATCACCCGAAGGAACTAGAATCGTCATCTCCACACCAAGTTCTTCGCGTTCTTCCTTATGCTCAAATAACCAGTTAGCAACGAGAATTCCAAGTGGTATTGCCAATCCAATATTTGAAGGCCATCCAAAAAAAATAAGTTCTACTTCCACAATCTATTCTTTTGTTCCTGATTTCATTCATAATCTTTTATTTTTTAGCGGCTTAGTTTCTCGGTTATCTAACCTGCTAAACACCTAACCCCCTAACCCCTTCCCCTTCTCATCCTCCCCACACTCCTCTCTATATGATACTCCGCACCAATATCCCCCCTGTTCCACAACGCACCGTCTATATTTCTAATGCCATCCAGCGAAATTTCCCTTGCCTCCGCTATGCTTTCACCAATGCCCACCGTGCAGACCGTTCTTGAGCCGAGCGCATAAGTATGCCCATCTTCCCTCAACTCCATAGACCCGGGATAAATCCTCAGATTATCGCCATATTGTTCCTGCAGCGCATACGCACTACTCAAATCCACCCTTCTATTCCCGCTGTATTTCACCCGGTACCCACCATAGTCCATCGGCACGGCATACGTCACCACCGTCGCTTTCGCATCGCACTCTACCCGCGAAAGATTCCCTTCTATCATACGGAAGCAGACATCCACAAAATCGCTTTTCAGAACAGGCAGCACATTCTGTATCTCGGGGTCACCGGGTCGGCTGTTTATCTCCAGTATCTTCGCACCCTTGCCCGTATGCATAAAGGCAACGTAAAAAGGTATTCCTCTCAGCCCTTCGTTACTCGCATTACCTCTAAGCTGGTTGAATATCTTTTGAACCATTCGTTCCTCTTCTTCTCTATCGCTTTTATCCATAAACGGCAGCCAATCTTTATTATCCTTGTAAGAGCCCATCCCCCCGGTATTTTCACCGATGTCCGCATCAAAAGCGCGTTTGTAATCGCGTGTCTCAGGGAGAACCGCAAGTCGCTTACCATCGCAGAACGCCTGGAAACTCGATTCCTCGCCCTCAACCTTCTCTTCTATTATCACGTCGCTGCCACCGTCAAAGATAGACATAAAATGCTCGAATAGACGCTCTCTACTGGTAAAGTGGTCGCCCCACACGCCTACGCCCTTACCCGCTGCGGGTTTATCCGGCTTCACCGCTACTTCATCCCCTATTTCGTCTAAAAAATCCCATACCGCTCTTTTCACTTCGCTTACGCTTTCGTACTCGCTCGCACAGGGGAACAGTTTAAACCGTGGATTTGCCTCCGCACAGCATTCCTCGAGTAGAAGCCGCTGCGCAGCTTTGCTCTCTTCTATCGCATATCTTTTCGTGGGACATATCATTGCAACACCTGTCTTACTCTCGACTGCGTCTCTAACACCCGCTATTATCGGTTTCTCAGGGCAGCAGAAACCAAAATCTATCTCGGTTTTATTCGCCTCCACGAAGTCGCATATTTTCCCAACGTCCAGATCAGGAATGACCACGTGCTTCGTTGCATGCCTCACGTTAAATGGATTCCTCTGCTTATCGACAACGTAAAAACGAGCTTTGTAGTCTTCGCTTCTGTTCAACGCGTCTATCACCGCAGCAGCCCTCGAACCATAAGAAATGACCAATATCCCTACTCGTTCTCCCATCTTATTTCACGTAGATATCTATTTGAGACACAGATTTACACGGATTTATTTTAGTTGAACCATGCTTATGCTGATGCTGATCCTTACCATCTGTGTTAATCTGCGTTAATCTGTGTCTATAATTTATTTTTAAAACATTTCTTTTTGAAAGAAAGGTTTATCTATAAACTATCTATATTAAGTAGGATAGAAAATAATGAGGAAGATGCGATGAGTGGAAGTAGTGAAATACCGCCCCAGGTGCAAAATCTGTTCGCTCAGCTACAGCAGCTAAAAGTCCAGATAGAAGCCGTGGGAAGGCAAAAGATGCAGGTGGACGCCTTATTGAAAGACGCTGAAAATGCTCTGGAAGAATTGGAGAAGCTCGATGAACAATCCGTTATCTATCGCGCGGTTGGCGAGTTGCTGATAAAATCAGAGAGGGAAGCAGTGAAGGCAGACTTATCAGAGAAGAAGGAGACCTACGATCTGAGATCGAAGACGTTGGAAAGGCAAGAGGAGAGAGTGCAGAAAAAATATCAGCAGTTGCAGCAACAGTTACAAGAAGCTTTAGGTGGTGTCGGTGCTGGAGTTACGCAGACGGCGGGTGCGTAAAGATGGTTGTTCAACGAGAAAAGCAGAAAATAAATTAGGGACACAGATTAAGACAGATGATAAGAATAAACACGGTTAAACTAAAATAAATCTGCGTAAATCTGTGTAAATCCGTGTCTTAAATATTAGCTAAACGGACATTTCAACCTCAGCATGCACAGCACCTTACCTGAAGAGGTCGTCTTCGCGATTGAGCAAAACGTCTTTTATCTCGCCTTTGTCCCTTTTTATGTTCAATCCACGCACGATTGCAATGGGTACGCCTTCCCTAAATTCACCCATCACGAGATTCGCAGCTGCGCATATCTCGTCCACCACGGCTTCTTTTGTTATCCTTGCGATTTTTCCAAATCTGTCTGCTTCGCCCCTTCTGTCCAGCACAGCGGGAATGCCGGAAACCGCTATACAGATTCCCGTTACGCCGTCTCTAAAAGCTCTACCAAAGGAATCAGCAAGCAAAACGGATATTTCTTTCCCGCTTCTTTCTTCTATTTCCTTTTTAAGCTGTGACGCACTTCGCTGCGGATTCTCGGGTAGCGAAACCGCCTTTCCTTCTTCAACGTTTGACTCATCAACACCTGCATTTGCGCATATAAAACCTTGCTTTGTCTCCACGATGATAATCTTTCTTTCGGCTCGCACGACCTCCTTTGCGTCGTTGAGAACCAGCTGGACAACTCTTGGGTCTTTATCCATTTCGTTTGCAATCCGTCTTGCATCGTTGCCCACCTTCACATCAGAAAGGTCAATGACTCTGCCTTCGCTCTTCGCTATTATCTTAGATGTGAAAACTACTGCATCACCATCCTCTAATTCCAGCTCTTTCCGTCCCAGTGCGTTAAAAAACAAATCAGCTATGTTGTCCCCTTCCCTTATCTCCGGAAGCCCATCTATGCCTATTATTTCCAGGTGGTCGTTGACCGTGCACGCAGTGCGTTCCAAATCTCTCTTCTCCATTCTTTCTACTTCTGCGGAGTAACCACAAGATTCCACAGATTTCCACGAGATTATTTAATTTATTATTGGAATAAATATGAATTAAATCCGTGTAAATCTGCATCTTAAATAGAGGAAAGTTATACTTTATGTACAATGAAAAAAGAGCTGATGGATATACTCGCCTGCCCGATGTGCAAGGGCGATCTGGAATTGAGTGTGGAAGAAGAGGAAGAAGGAAAAGGGGAGATTGTAAAAGGCAGTTTGTACTGCCGAAAATGCGACCTGCGATATCCAATAGAGGATGGCATACCCAATCTATTACCACCCGAGCTAAGACAAGCGTCTGAGTAAAGTTTGCATTTTTGTGCTTGTTTACCACAGAGCTCGCCGAGAACACCGAGAGCAAAGAAAGATGAAACAAGAAATATTTAAAAAGAATCGCCCCAGAGACCCCAGAGGACACAGAGGGTAAATATTTACTCGGTGTACTCTGTAGCAATAGCAAAATTATACTTTACAATGAAAAAGATACAGCAAAGAATATACTTGAGTAGGGAGCGGGTGAATTCGATAGAGTTTGAGCATGAGATATTGAGTATTCCGCTTAAAGCGGGTGATGAGATGAGTTTTGAGATACTTATAATTAACCACGGGGAACCGACACACGTGCATTTTTCGTTGAGTGAAGAAGTAAAAGACAAGGTGATGATATTACAGGATAAGGTATATGTAATAGACGAGGAGAAGATAGCGGCGATTGTAAAACTGCCAAAAAGCTATGCGGGAGCCGTAGACGACGGGTTGGATGCAGGAAATATATTCGTCAGCACGGGATATGGGGCGGCGAAAAAGAGCTTTTCTGTTGAGATAGTAGAGGAAGACGTAGAAGGCGAGGGGTATGGTAAAGGAACGGGAGAAATAGTAGGCGGGTGGATAGGGGAAAGCGAGGTGAAAAAGGAAACCGCGGAGACCGAAGTCGAGATATCACCCGAGAAAAAGGCTCTTTTAAGACGATTAACGATTTCAACGTTGTTAATGGCTTTGTTTTTGGTTTTTGTCTTCGGTGTCTTCTTTTCTTTTCATCCTTTCAATTTCGTTTTTGCTTTAATCGCCGCTATGATTTTTATTTTTATCGTCATTTATAATCTGTAAAAACGACGAGATTTCACAAGATTAAAAAAAGAAAGTAAATTATAGACACAGATCAACGCAGATGATAAGAATCAAGAAAATAAATCTGCGTAAATCAGTGTAAATCTGTGTCTTAAATAGAAGGAAGCTATACCTTATATGCAACAAGAAATCAGAAAA
Source organism: Candidatus Methanophagales archaeon (assembly GCA_021161765.1). Taxonomy (GTDB): domain Archaea; phylum Halobacteriota; class Syntropharchaeia; order Alkanophagales; family Methanospirareceae; genus QEXZ01. Next base: position 4,807 of record JAGGZZ010000164.1, read on the forward strand.
CAGAATTTTGACCCCTGTTCTCGGGCTTCTTGTATTTTCATAATAAAAAGGAGCTAAACAGATACCGTAAGTGAAGATGAAGTATATAGTAGTAACCGGAGGCGTGATGAGCGGGCTTGGAAAAGGCATCACAATGGCTTCCATCGGCAGGATACTGAAGAACCGCGGATACAAACTCGTGCCTATAAAAATTGACCCGTACATAAACATTGATGCCGGCACGATGAACCCATACCAGCATGGCGAAGTATATGTGCTGGCAGATGGCGCGGAGGTTGACCTTAACCTGGGGCATTACGAGCGGTTCACAGATGTTGAGTTAGGGCGGGAGCACAATATAACCACGGGTGCTGTATATTCCGCAGTGATAGACCGAGAGCGAAGGGGCGATTATCTGGGACAGACGGTGCAGATAATTCCGCATGTAACGAATGAGATAAAGGAACGAATACGGGGAGTTGCAGCGAAAAGTGGTGCAGACGTATGCCTGGTAGAAGTAGGCGGTACGGTAGGCGACATAGAGAGCATGCCGTTTCTTGAAGCAGTGAGGCAGATGAAATTGGAGGAGCATGAGAACGATTTCCTTTTTGTTCACGTTACTTTAGTGCCTTCCACAATGATGCACGAGCAAAAAACGAAGCCCACGCAGCACTCGGTGAAAGCACTCCGTGAGCTGGGGCTTCAGCCAGACATAATCGTGTGCCGGAGCAAAGAGGCATTAAAAGAGGATGTAAAAGCGAAAATAGCAATGTTCTGTAACGTGAAGATGGAGGCGGTGATCAGTGCGGCGGATGCCGAAGACCTATACGCGGTGCCGCTGGCGCTTGAACGAGAAGGCATCTGGACGTACATAAGCGAAAAGCTGCAGTTAAACCAGTCGAAGGTAGACCGTGCATGGGAGAAAATGGTGGAGCGGAGAAGGTCATGCAGGGACAAGAAATTTTCTATCGCAATAGTGGGGAAGTATGCGGAATTAGAGGATTCATATTTGAGTATAAAAGAAGCGATAAAACATGCCGCTACGGAGCTGGGGTATAACGCGGAGACAAAATGGATAGAAGCGGGGGATTTAGAAGGAGAAAAAGAGGTGGGCTCGTTTTTTGATGACGTTCAGGGAATACTTATTCCGGGAGGATTTGGCGTTCGCGGTGCGGAAGGAAAAATAAAAGCGATAGAATATGCGAGGGCAAATAAGATTCCGTTTCTCGGGCTTTGTTTTGGATTCCAATTAGCCGTGATAGAGGTAGCGAGGAACGTCGCAAAATTAGAGGATGCGAATAGCGCTGAACTCGGTGAAACCTCGCACCCGGTGATAGACCTGCTGGAAGAGCAGAAAGAAGTGGTTGAAAAGGGGGGGACAATGAGATTGGGCGATTACGAGGTGTTCGTAAGGGGCGATACATTAGCGAAGAAGGTGTACGGGAAAAAGAAGATAGTGGAGCGGCACAGACATCGCTACGAGGTAAATCCTGCTTTTATAGACCAGATAGAAAGAGAAGGAGTGGTGTTCTCGGGCACGGACAGAAGTGGAACGAGGATGGAGATACTGGAGATTTCTCCTGATAAGCATCCTTTTTTCCTCGCCACGCAGTTTCATCCCGAATTCCGGTCGAGACCGAATAGACCTTCACCACCGTTCAAGGCGTTTTTGGAAGCGTGTATAAAACATCCGCCCGAAAAATAACCACCAGATTACACAGATTTAACTTAAATAAATCTGTATCCGCGTAAATCCGTGTAAATCTGCGTCTTAAATAGAAGAAAGTTATTTATACCTTATGTACGATGAAAACGACCGTTTCCAAAATGCGCAAAAAGAAGTTCATAGGTGCTAAGGACGATTTAAAGCTTTCATTAAATGCCGTGGAAGTGTTGAAAAGGAGATATTTGTTAAAAAATGAACTTGGGGAAGTTATCGAGACACCGAGTCAAATGTTTGAGCGTGTGGCAACGGCGATAGCACGAGCAGAACTGAATTATGGTAAAAGTAAAGAGGATGTGAAGGAAATTGAGCGCAGATTTTATCAGCTAATGCGTAATTTAGAATTCCTGCCTAACAGTCCTACGTTAATGAATGCAGGAACGGAGCTCGGGCAGCTCGCCGCTTGTTTTGTCCTTCCTGTTGATGACTCGATAGAGGGTATATTTGGGGCTGTTAAGAACATGGCTTTGATTCACAAAAGCGGTGGTGGAACCGGATTTTCCTTCTCACGGCTGAGACCAAAGGGGGATGTGGTGAAATCAACAGGAGGAATCGCCTCAGGTCCCGTTTCTTTTATGCGTGTTTTTGACGTAGCTACGGATGTAATCAAGCAAGGAGGCAAAAGAAGAGGCGCGAACATGGGCATATTGAACGCCGACCATCCGGACATTCTGGAATTTATAAGAGCGAAAGCTCAAGGCGAATTTGCCAATTTCAATACTTCCGTAGCTGTTACTGATGAATTCATGCATGCAGTGGAAAGGAATAAAGAATACGGGCTCATAAATCCGAGGACGAAAGAAGAGGTGAAGAGAATAAAAGCTCGAGAAGTTTTCGACGAAATCGTAACCTACGCATGGAAAAACGGAGACCCTGGAATCGTTTTTATGGATGAGATAAATCGCCGTAATCCTATTCCTGCGGTTGGAAAGATAGAGGCGACGAATCCGTGCGTAACTGCTGATACATGGGTAATGACTGCTGATGGTCCACTGCAGATAGAGGAATTAATTGGCAAGAAGTTTGTTG
>JAGGZZ010000012.1 GCA_021161765.1 Candidatus Methanophagales archaeon
CGATGCCCCCTGTGATACTTAGTGCTGGGGACATAATAAAGATATCGGGATATACGAATGCGGAGTGTTATCAGAGGAATGCATTGATTGAGGCGGAAAACGAAATTGCGCGTTGTTGACTTCCATGACCGGGGATACTACGGTGACAAAAATGATGCGGGAGTAAGAGGGATAAAAGCGAAGAACGGGACATCATGGGGGCACTCATTCTTCACTATCGATATGCTCTGGGACCCGAAGCTGACGCTGGATATCGTGAACATCACCGCGTTGAGCAAAGACTACGCCATCCTCATCGAGGGAGTGATAACCCGTGTACAGAAAATGGGGTTGAAAATAGGGACAGTGTTCCTGGACAGGGAGTTCTTCAACCTCGCTGCGATAAATGCACTGTTCAACGCGGACGTTGACTTCATTATGGCAGCGAGAAGCAACAAGCGGATAAAAGAGATGCTGGAGGGGCACGTAAGAGAAAACGGCAGAAAACCTGCAATCTTCAAATACTGCTTCCGGGACAAAAGCAGTAAAGAATTTTATCTTGTGGCGATACCCAACCCGGACCACGCAAAGGACAAAAATAACCCTGATTTTTTCTTATTCGCCACCAGTATAGACTTCGGAACGGTGGAAGAGTTCGTTAAGAGGGTCCCCGAGGAGTACAGGAGAAGGTGGAACATAGAGACCGGATACAGGGTAAAAAACGAATTTAAGATCAAGACGTGTTCAAAAAAGGGCATTGCGAGGGTTCTTTTCTTCGTCGTTCAGTGCATCATGTATAATTTCCTGAACGTGCAGAAGAGCGTTCTGTCTACCACCGCTCACGAATTGAAATCGCTCATCGCCGAGGACATACAGAAATACCTGTGCGTGGGTAAACCCGCGAACACGCTTTCTCTCAAGGCGTTTTATACAGAAATGACCGGCTATAATGCGTATCGTGTCCTGGAACTCCGCTGCCAGTTAGCCGCAACCTGAATCTGGTCCGTCGGGGATAAAAGTGTGGCAGGCGGAATTTTATCCCGGCATCATTAGCGTGAGCTCTCGATTTTTTAATGCGTTATTATATGTTATCATAAATAAAATCATACTTTTTATGCTATTTCTCTACGAAAAAGGAGGATAATCCTTCCTTGATTTTTACACCTTTTCAAATTCAATGCAGAACGACTTTATATTATTTTATAACCTATTTCTCTCATGTTTAAATGGGATGAGCGTGTTCGAAACTACATGGTTTCGGAAGTACTGGATGTCCCGAAAAGTTTAGCATGAAGCGTCATATAGCCTATTTTGAGTGCTTTTTCCTTCTCCTCATCTATCACAACCACCGGCATAGCCCCTGTTTCCTCATAGCTACACCGCTCCCCGCTGCCTTCTCCGCGCTCTCTTCCCCCAATCCCTTCTTGTACCCCTTATGCCCTGCCCCGATATATACTTCTCCACCACACAGTTGCTTAATAAAGTGTGAAAAATCCTAAATCCTAATTCCCTCCGCGAACTCAGCGTTCTCTGCGGTGAATCTTGAAAAGGGGGCATTGGCTTTGCTCTTTTCATCTGTGTTAATTAAGCCCTTTCAGGGCTTGCGGGGACGTGGGCAGAGCCCACGAGCGTTAATCTGTGTCAACGATTTATTTTCTTGTAAAAGTGATAGCGATTTTATCCATTCACCCTTTGCCTCTCTTGTGGTGCCCACAACCAGTCTTGTCTCGTGTTTTGTGTGCTCTATTACTCCACGAGCCTCTATGAGTTCTCCCTCGGATGCCTGTCCTGTGTACGTATGGGTGAAGCATAGAACCTTGCTTATCTCAGGATGTTCAATTTCATATATCGCGGGGCTATCAAAGGAGAAATAGGCGTTTTTTACTTCTGCCGTTATCCTGGCATAACCCCTTCTTTCTCCCTTTTCGTAATCTCGCCTATCTAATTTCCGTATTTCAGCCCAATCCCGGACGTATAAAAGGTCAAAATATGTGTTGTCTATTACACCTCTGTTTTTCTTCCTTTTTTCCTGCGCCACGAAATCATCATAACTCAGCTCTGGATTCCTTTTATTGTAAATCTGCTTCCACACATCTTGTCCTATCCCGGTGAGAAGGCCCTCCTTTGTCGCATCCGCGATAACCTGTCTCGCAAGGTTGAAGTTCTTCTGCCCGTAAACGACAAAATCGAGGTCGGATTGTTGATTGTTAAGACCGCATAAAAATGAGCCTGTGATGCCTATTCTGTCTTTTGGTATCGCCTTACCAAGAAGTTCATAAATATCTCGTACGCCCTCTTCACGCTCGGCAATCCGTGGAAGTCTCTCCTCAGGTCGCAGGATTTCAGTTATGTCCTCTTTTGGAACCTCATGCACGTCTTTTACATATCCAGGCTGATGCGTTCTCAGGAATGCATAAGATTCGTGAAAATCCAGTTTCCTGTATCTCCCACTCTCCGATACACGGTCGCCGCTTTCATCGGGAATATATCGCAAGAGGCATTTTACATCTCCCTCTCCCAAGTCATAGCTGACCACCGAAAAAATCCATGCCTGCGATGTTGTCACAAAGTCCCGTATTCGTATCCTTGTTGTCATAAACAAACCTTTTCTTAAGATTTATATATTCATATAATAAATAGAAAAAAGCGTGGAGTAAAAATGGCTCAAACCGTGATAAGAACACAGCCAATTAATCTTACCGGCTTGTGGAGATTAAAAATATTACTTCCAGAAAAAATAAATTGTGGACACAGATTAACGCAGATTAACACAGATGATAAGAATCAACACGGTTAAACAAAAATAAATCTGCGTAAATCAGTGTAAATCTGTGTCTTAAATAGAAGGAAGTTATACTTTATATACAACAAGAGAGTTGTTGGACATAACGGGGGGATTGAGAAGAACTGGTAAGGTAGAAAAAGATGAGCAAATCTTTGATACTTTAGATGAATTAGCGAAAGAAACGATGGAAACTTTAAAGAAGAAGGGGATTTTGCTTACGGTGGAGGATTTTCTGAAGGAGAGGGAGCGGTAAAAAACGAAAATATATATATTCCAAAAACTTAAACACGATATAGGCGATAAAAATGGAAGAATTTGAGGTATTTAAATTTGAAAATATGGGAAAGGATTTAGAAGGGGAGCATCCGCATAAAGTTGTCGCAATTGACTGCCTTGTCGGTATAAATTTATTTGGCGGGATAGATGTTCATTTACTGGGGAAATCCGGTAG
>JAGGZZ010000256.1 GCA_021161765.1 Candidatus Methanophagales archaeon
GCCACGTAGTCTAACCCGCCAATATTAATTAGCTTTTGAGTTTGTTTTACAAAAAAGCATACAATGAAATTCCTCGTATTGGGTGCAGGAGCATTAGGAACTGCATTTGGCGGTATGTTAGCTGATGCTGGGCATGATGTTACACTCATCGGCAGAGAAAAGCATATAAAACCCATAAGGGAACACGGGCTCAGAATCACCGGGATATGGGGCTCGCACATAATAAAAAATATGGGGGCAATGCCCGAACTAAACGCAAATTGCGAACCCGACGCTGACGTGGTCCTGTTAACCACAAAATCGTTTGATACTGAAAATGCGATGCAAGAATTACAACCACTTATTGGTGATAATTCCGTGGTTATCAGCTTGCAGAACGGCATCGGGAACGAGGAAATCATAGCACGGTATGTCGGAAAAGAACGCACAATGGGTGGGACGGTTATAACGGGTTTTGAGATGCCAAAACCGGGAGAAGTAGAAATAACCGTTTCCGCAGCTACGACAAAAATCGGCGAACTCAACAACGAAATCACGCAGAGATTAAGAAAAATCGTTGCGATATTCAACGATGCGGGGATGCCTTCAGATGCCGTGGATAATATCCAGACGCATATCTGGGCTAAAGCATTGTACAGCGCAGCGTTGAATCCCCTGAGTGCGATTTTCCGGGTTGAGTACGGCAAACTCACAGACCCTCATTCTTTTGCGGTTATCGAAGCGTTAATTCACGAAGCTTTTGAAGTCGCAAAGGCGGAGGGAGTCGAACTGTTCTGGAATAGTGCGGAAGAGTACTCGGATTATCTACGGCGTGAACAGATACCCCCGACCGAGAAGCATCACTCTTCAATGCTTAATGACATAAAAAGAGGTAAAAAGACCGAAATAGATTTCTTGAACGGTGTTTTTGTAGCGTTGGGTAAAAGGCATAACATCCCCACTCCGGTAAACGAGACCATCGTCAGGGAGATAAAGTTTCTGGAGTCCCCAAAAAACCACGAGATTTTACGAGATTAACCCCCTCACTTTTTCTTTTTAACAAAAAGAAAAAGTGTGCTAAAAGAAAAACAAATAATTTTTTCTTTCTTAGCACAGGTTCTTTCTTTGGAAAAGAAAGAAAGTGTTGTGTAATCTTGTGGTTATGTATCGGGCAAAGAGAAGATGGAAAGAAAAGAAAAGACAAAATATGTCTATATCGAGCATCCCTCGGACGTGGGATTCGAGGCGTATGGCGATACGCTGGAGGAACTATTTGCTAATGCCGCTATCGCAACTTACAGCTTCATGACCGATGTAGACGGGATAGAAGAAGAGGAAGAGTGGGAGCGAGAAATAGAGATAAAATCCGAAGACCTCTACAGCTTGATGTTCGATTGGCTGGACGAAATGATTTTTATGTTCGAAGCCGAATCACTGGTAATGAAAAAGTTTGATATAGACGTGAATTCCACGGATTTCAGCATAGTAGGTACGTGCAGAGGCGGCAGATTCGACCCGTACAAACACGACTCAGGCATAATAATAAAAGCCGTTACGTACAACATGATGGAGATAAAGAGGAACGAGATTTGGCATGCGAGGGTCGTTTTAGACGTCTAAATTTACCTCTATCGGCTTACCCGCAATCGCTTCCAACGTACCGGGTAAACGCCTCGTTTTTACTTCGAGTTCCTCTTCCAGCGAAACTACATGCCGTTTTGAGCGCTCTATTCCTTCTCGTAATCGCGTGAGTTGTCCCCGGGCAGATGCGATTGATTGTTCGACCTTTTTTCGTTCTTTATGTATTGTCATCTCCGCAAGTTCGCCTTTAATGTGCACAATTTGCGATTGTAATCCTTCGTGTTTTTCTTTTATACTTGCTAACTCGCCATTTAACAGGCGGTCTATCCATTTCAGTGTCTTGTCTCGCTTTCGCTCCTTCAGGATAGACCTATCTTCTTCAATAACATCCTTTACAGAAGTCAGAAACCCGTTGATGTCCGCATCGAGCGCTCGAATTGGAGAAGACAGGATTGAAGATACCGCTTTTCGCACATCGGGAGTAAGCGTGTGCCGTCCCGTCTCATCCTGCTTCTTCAACAGGTTGAGTTCCTTGTTAATCGGGGAGAACAATTTGCCAACGTCCGATTCGAGTGTGCTCAACGCCTGCTCCAGGGAAAACAACTCTGTTTCGAGTGCTTTGAACCGCATCCATTCTTCCTGGTCTTCAATCGCGCTCAATCTTTTCTCTTCTTTTTCTATTTCCCGCTCGAGTGCAGAACACTCGTTCTCTCGCGCACTGACGTTCTCCTTTTCCTTTTCTATCCTCGATTTTAGCTCTTTTATGTCCTCTACTATCCCGGGCACTCGTTCTAAATGCATAATCTGGCTTTCTTTACCGCGAATGGGTGCGATAAGCTTGTCAAGTGCCGTTCTCAACTGATTTAGTTCTGCAACGGTTTCCTTAACCTCATCTGGAAAGAGTGACCGAACATGGTAGATGGTCTTAGATGATTTGTCAAAGACAAACGCTATGCTGGATGCAGTGGTGTCATAAAAGGATAAAACGGTTTTATAATCGGTTTGGCTCGGAATCTGCATTTTTCCGGTCAGCGAACGGAGATGTTTTACCATTCTATCACGCCCGGACAATCCTATTTTTTCTACCTGCACCGGCATATCTTCCGCCGGTTCGGCATCCTGAAGCTCGGAAATGCGGTGCTCGAGTCGCTCATGTATGTCCTTTATCTCTTCATACAACGGTTCAGCACTTGTGCTCAGACCACGAAATAGCGTTTCCGTTGCTATCTCCAACCACGCATCTATTCCATCGAAGGTAACGGTGGTCGGTATTTCCTCCTTGCCTATGATTCTCTTTAGCCACTTCATTTTAATTTTAATACAATACTATCCTGTTACAGCTACACCTACACCTCTAACAAAGAACCAAATACCCAGAACAATCAAAAAGACCGCTATTACGAGCATCGTCCATTCGTATCGCCTCCCAACGAAGAAATTCTTGCCCTTCGCAAAAGAGAAAGATACGAAAGAATACCATGCGAAATCGGAGAGGAAGTGTCCCAGCGTCACCAAAACTATACCTGTTAACGCCAGTTGTTGGAAGCCGCTGAATAACACCGGAAAACCTATCCCTATCCACCATGGTATAAAAGAGGGATTAAAAGCAGTAAGTATAAAACCAGCAAGAATCGAATTGTTATATTTCGCCGCTCGTATTTCAGCCCTTGTTTCCTTCTCTATCTGCGGGGACCCCTTTGCCCTTGCTTCTTTGATAATGAGTGAAGCGATTAAAATAAGTGCAAGGCTCCCTATTACACATACCAGAGCTTCAACGTGACTGAAATAGCTTCTCATCAATTCAAGTCCTAAAACTACAACTGCTACTATTAACGGGCATTCAACGGAGATGTGTCCAATTATAGCGAGGGGTCCTGATAACGCTCCTTTCTTCAATGTGTCGGATATTACAAATGCAAACAGCGGTCCTGGTATCAACGCACCGCTCAGCCCTGTCAGAAATCCTATTCCTACCAGAGATGCTCCGATAATGAGTGGTGAAGAAATCATCTCCATGTCGTTAACCTCATCTCATTTAAACTCGAAACTTATTAATCTATTTATTATTATTCTCTTAACTTATTGTTATTTAGTAAGTATGTAAGTATCTTGGGAATAATGGGCGGGGCTCGTAGCTCAGTGGAAGAGTGCCTCCTTCGCGAGGAGGATGCCACGGGTTCAAATCCCGTCGAGTCCATAAATCTTTCTTCGAAAAAAAGAAAGCTTTACCAAAGAGATATAAGTAAAGTATAAAAGTAGAGAAAAAGAGGTGATAGAAATGCAAATGATGCCACAAATGGGTTATGACAGGGCGATAACAGTATTCAGCCCTGATGGAAGGTTATTTCAGGTGGAATATGCGAGAGAAGCGGTGAAGAGAGGGACTACCGCCATTGGAATAAAGGCGCAGGATGGTGTTGTGCTACTGGTGGACAAGAGGTTGACTTCTCGTCTGTTAGAAGGAGGCTCCGTAGAGAAAATATTTCAAATAGATGAGCATATAGGGGCTGCAACTTCCGGATTGGTCGCAGATGCGAGGGTATTAATAGATAGAGGCAGAGTAGAAGCGCAAATAAACCAAATTGCTTATGGGGAGGCGATAGACGTGCAAACCTTAGCGAAGAAGATATGCGATTTTAAGCAAGCGTATACACAAATTGGTGGCCTTCGCCCTTTTGGTACCGCACTGTTGATTGGGGGCGTGTATAATGGAGATTGTTATTTGCTTGAGACCGACCCAAGTGGCGCATTGCTTGAATATAAAGCAACTGCGATAGGTTCCGGGAGGAGCGTCGTAACCGAGATGTTTGAGGAGAAATATAATGAGGACATCCTGCTCAAGGACGCCATCTTGCTCGGTTTGGAATCCCTGTATATTGTGACAGAGGGGAAGATAGACATAACAACCATTGATGCAGGTCTTGCGGAATTAGAGAAGAAGAAGTTCCGGATTTTGAGTGCCGACGAGTTAGAGCCGTACATAAATAAAGTGAAGAAAAGGAACAAAAAGGCTGCTGAGGGAACAGGAGCAAGCAAAGAGGAAGAGGGGAAGGAGAAGGAGAAATAAGGAACAGGTATAAAATGGTCAGTCTGGACAAGGCAGTGATAGCACGGTATAAATCGGGTAAGAAGAATTTTGAGGTCCTTGTAGACCCCGATAGGGCGGACTTGTTCAGAGGCGGTGCTGAAGAGAACATTGAAGATATTTTGGCGGTGGAAGAGATATTTGAAAACGCATCAAAAGGAGAAAAAGCAACAGAAGCCGATTTGATGCGCGTGTTTTCTACTTCTGATGCGCGTGAAATAGCGAAGAAGATATTAAAAGAAGGTGAAGTGCAGCTTACAGCAGGGCAAAGGAAGAAAAAGCTGGAAGAGAAGACGAAAGCGGTGATAAACAGAATTTCTCAAATTTCGATTAACCCCAAGACAAACACGCCTCACCCACCTCAAAGAATAGAGATAGCGATGAAAGAGGCAAAGGTGCACATCGACCCGTTTAAGTCCGTGGACGAGCAGGTGAGTGCAACCGTGAAGGCAATAAGACCGATAATCCCGATAAAAATCGAGGAAATACAGGTAGCAATAAAAGTTCCCGCCGCATACACAGGGCGAATCTACGAACTAAAGAAGAATTATGGGGTAACGAAGGAGGAATGGCAAGCCGATGGCTCGTTCATCGCACTGGTGCACGTACCCGCAGGAATGCGGGATGAACTTTTCTCTTTTTTGAATGCTATCACAAAAGGTGAAGTTCAAACGAGGATGGTGAAATAAAAAATATGTATCAAGTAGTGGTTCCAGGGGATTTTCTCTCTGAAGAGACGAAACGTGCGGGAGAAGGAACTTATGTAGAGGAAGGCAAGGTTTACGCATCGCAATATGGCATCGCGAGTGAGCGAGGGGAGATAAAAGTAGTACCGCTTTCAGGGAAATATATGCCATCAAAGGGGGATGTGGTAATAGGTAGAATAGCCGGGATTTCATTTCCGTTTTGGATTGTTGACCTCGCCTCGCCCTATGAAGCGCGATTACACGTGTCCGCACTTTCGGGAATAACGAGGGAGCAAATAGAGTTTGGCAACATGAGCGAGTATCTGGATGTAGATGATCTGGTGGTGGTAAAGGTAATGGATGTAAACGCGCTGATGAAGATAGAGTTGGCATTACAAGAAGACATTGAGCTGAGAAGAGGAGGGCGATTGGTAGAAATACCGCATACTAAAGTGCCGCGGGTCATAGGCCGGAATGGTTCAATGATAAAGATGCTAAAGGAGAAATGTAATTGTTTTATATTCATTGCAAAGAATGGTCGTATTTGGATACGGGGCAAAGAGGATGATATGGATCTCGCATCCATGGTGATATTAAAGATTGCGAGGGAATCTCATACTTCGGGTTTAACAGATAGAGTAGCGGAGTTTTTAGATTCTTTTAGAAAAGAAAAAGAAAGAGGATTAAGAGGATAAAGAAGAATGAAAGAAGAAATAGAACTTATAAAGGATGGGAAGCGATTGGATGGAAGAGGTTTTGACGAGCTCAGGCCTATAAAGATAGAGGTTGGCGTGTTAAAACGAGCAGATGGGTCATGCTACTTAGAATTAGGTGATAACAAGGTGATAGCTGCGGTATATGGACCGAGGGAGATGCATCCGAGACACGCGCAAGACGCGAAAATGGCGGTGGTCAAATTCAGGTATAATATGGCGCCTTTTTCTACGGATGATAGGAAAAGACCAGGACCAGATAGAAGGAGCGTGGAGATATCGAAAGTGTGTCGCGAAGCATTTGACCCGGTTATCATGAGAGAGCTTTACCCGAAGGCGGGAATAGAGGTCTATGTAGAGCTACTTCAGTCAGATGCAGGAACGAGAACAGCGGGGATAAACGCGGCTTCTATCGCTCTCGCGGATGCCGGGATACCAATGAAGGACCTGGTTTCTTCGATTGCCGTGGGTAAAATAAATGGAGAGGTGGTACTGGATTTAAATGCTGTGGAAGATAATAATGGAGAAGCCGATATGCCGATAGCGATGATCGCGCGTACAAACACGATAACCGCGCTGCAAATGGATGGGCGCTTGACGAAAGAAGAATTTGGACGAGGGCTGAAGCTTGCGATGGGTGCATGTCATCAGATATACGAGTTACAGCGAGCGGCATTAGTCACGCGATATAATCAAAATTATGAAAGCAAAAAGGAGGAGAAATAGAAATGGGACTTGAAATCGTGAATGACGTAAGGACCGATTATGTATGCAACCTGGTGAGAAACGGGAAGCGAGAAGACGGCAGAGGATTTCGCGAATACCGTGATATAAGCGTAGAGTGCGACGTAATAAAACGCGCAGAAGGTTCAGCACGTGTGAAAATAGGGGATACGGACGTTTTAGTAGGCGTAAAAGTCGAACCTGGCACACCTTTCCCCGATACGCCGGATAAAGGAGTGATAATAACGAATGCGGAACTTGTCCCCCTGGCATCACCGGAATTTGAGTCCGGACCGCCGAATGAGAACAGCATACAACTCGCGAGGGTGGTAGACCGTGGCATTCGCGGGTCGGAAGCAATAGACCTGGACAAATTATGTATAGAAGAAGGAGAGAAGGTATGGATGGTTTTTATAGATATACACGTGTTGGATGACAACGGTAACCTGACGGATGCCGCTGCGCTGGGTGCTATTGCTTCTCTTCTGAACCTCCGCATACCTAACGAGCGCTATGGCTTAACAGGTGAAAACACACTGCCGATGCGGGATACACCTGTTGCGGCAACAATGGTAGAAATCGAGGGGAATATCTTAGTTGACCCGAGTTTCGATGAGGGAAATGCAGCTGCAAGCAGCGTAACGGTGATTTCAAATGCCGATGGCACGCTATCCGGCATGCAAAAGAGCGGCAGCGGCGGGCTAAAGGAAGCACAGATAGCCGAAATGGTGGAGATAGGGATAGAAAAAGCAGGGGAAATAAGGAAAAAGTATTTGTAGAGATTCCGAAAAGAATTAACCACAAGATTCCACAGATTTACACGAGAAAAAGCAATTTAGATTAAAGAGCCGGAACCGTTTTTCTTCTCTCTGATTTCTGGTCTGGGGGTTAATCTTGTGAAATCTCATGGTTTGTAATTTATTACTGGAATGACTATAGATTGAAGTGTTCACATTGAGTTGGGTTAAAGAGAGAAATTACGAAAGTTTATTTTAATCAAAAGTTATATTTTTTAATGGTGAAACATCACGGATGCTCGAGACAAATAAATTCATCGTGCGGGAATATTTCAGGAAGATGATAGGGGAGGAAGGGATGAAGATAATGGAGAACGTCCCAGAGGGAGAAATAACAGATGAGGAAATCGCAAGGTTAAGCGATACAAAGCTCACTGCCGTAAGAAAGGTTTTATACACGTTGTATGAGAATCGAATAGCCGAATACCGGACGGAACGTGATGATACTAGTGGCTGGATAACATATCTGTGGCGCTTCAATTACGACAACATAAAAAAGATAATGAGAGACGAAGCGGATGGACTGCTAATGGGGTTAAAGAGCCAGCTAGAAGATGAACGTAAAGGGGTGTTTTACCAGTGCGGTTGTCAGCGTATTTCTTTTGAAGAAGCAGCAGCGAAAGACTTCAGGTGTGACAAATGCAACTCGAATTTCGAATACGTGGATAATCAGGAATTAATAAAAGAGTTAGAGGGGGAAATAAAAGAGATAGAGCAGTGGAAGCGCGAGATAAAGAAAGAATAAGGAGCGACTGCATACCTTTATTGAGGGAAGTTGGATGTGATGAATCGGTCGTGGAGCATTGTATAGCGGTTGCAGAACTCGCGTTGGAACTCGCTATTGATTATAACCGCCGTGAAAATCGCGCTCGTTCTCGTGGTCATGGTCGTGATAGCGTAAATGAAGAACTGGTTTTCACGGGGGCGTTGCTACACGATATAGGCAGAGCTCGCTCGCATGGTCTGAATCACGGGTTCGTAGGTGGAGAAATAGCAAAGGAGTTGGGGCTGGAGGAGCCTGTGGTAAGAATAATTCAAAGGCACGTGGGCGCGGGAATAACAGCGGAGGAGGCAAAGGAAATGGGGCTGCCACCTGTGATTTTCATGCCCGAGACGCGCGAAGAGAAGATAGTTGCATGTGCGGATAACCTGATTGACGGAACGAGAAGAATTGGCATAGAAGAAGCAATAGCGGATTTAAAGGCTAAGTTGGGCGATGCGCACCCTTCTATAAATAGAACGAAGAAGCTGTATGAGGAAGTGATGGGGAGATAACATTGCAAAATGCAAAATGCAAAAGGGTTAACCACAAGATTACACAGATTTCCACGAGAGATTAATAATAACAATCAGTCTTCAGTACTCTATTTGCTATTTTATCGCCTATTAACCCGCTATCTTGTGTTAATCTCGTGGAATCTCGTGGTTTTTTTTTATCGCGACAATGCGCTTTCTCTTAGCTTATCTTTTAGTTCCAACTTTTTTATCACGACATTAGAAGGATGTATGGGTCGTGGCACTTCGGATAAATCCGACCTCGCAACGACAACGCCTTCCACGGTTATCCGTTCGCGCTTTAAGTCCACCGTCCTTACCTTTCCTTCTTTACCCTTATCGTCACCCCGAACCACCGTTACCGTATCACCCTTTCTCACAGGGGCATTTCTCTTCGCGTATTTGCCTTGCAGGTCTTCGGAAAGGGGCGCACTCATGAACTTGTGCCTCACATGCAAAGGCGCATTGTATCTTGCTTTCCTTTGTTTTCTCGGTTGTTTAGATTTCATCTCTTTTCAATTATTAAAGTATTGGAATATAAAAGGATGCGTGATTTGAGGGGGCTTACTTATGCGTGAATACGATATTGTCGTGGTGGGCGGCGGTCCAGCGGGATGTATGGCAGCGAAATATGCAGCAAAGGCAGGAGCTTCTACGCTGATTATAGAAGAGAATTCCGCAATAGGCGAGCCCGTTCAGTGTGCAGGGCTCATAAGCAAGCGAGCAATAGAAGAAAGCGAACTGAAAAACATCGGGTCGTTCGTAAACTGCGAGTTGAAAGGGGCAATTGTTCATTCGCAATCGCATGAGCTAAGGATAGAATCACCAACACCCGATAAGAGGGCTTTTGCCATAAGGCGGGATATTTTTGATAAGGAATTGGCGAGAGCCGCAATGGACGAAGGTGCGGAGTTAATTTTGAACAGCAAAGTAAAACATGTGAAGAAGGGGGGAGAGAGGGAGGGGGCAAAGCTAACGATACTGGCTGCTGCTACTACTACCAGCACAGGTGTAAATTTAGAGGAAAATGGGATAAAGGCAAACGTGGTCATTGGCGCTGATGGCTGGAGAAGCGGAATAGCCCGAATAGCGGGGCTAACCGTCACAAAAAACTTCCTGAACTGCGTGCAAATAGAAGGGCAGTATGAAATACACGAACCCGTTGCAGATATTTTCGTGGGCAAAACCATTGCGCCGGGTTTCTTCGCATGGGTCATCCCGATTGGCGAAACCACGGCTCGAATCGGTCTTTGCATAGACAAGAGGTTTTCACCGCATCCAAATCCTCTACCGTTTTTAAAAAGAATTTTATCCGAGCATCCAATCATCGCAGCGAAATACAAAGGCACACAATCAAAGTTTACTGCGGGGGCAATTCCCATTCCGACGGAAAGGCAGAAGGCCGTAAAAACCGAGGATGGTACAGGAATACTGCTGGTTGGTGATGCCGCGGCTCAGATCAAACCAGTCACAGGCGGAGGCGTGTACTACGGGATGAAGTGCGGTAAGATAGCAGGAGAAGCCGCAGCAAGAGCATGCCTGGAAAGAAACATGGAACTGCTGGACGGATACGAAAAACGGTGGCAGGAGGAAATAGGAGCGGAGATGGCTTTTGGACTGAAGATTCACCGGTTGAGGTGTGCTCTCGGCGATAAGGATTTTGATAGGATGTGTCAGGCATTGTCAAAATACGACATGATACAGCGAATAACGAATCGTGGGGATATGGATTATCCTTCCTTTGTGTTTCATGAGCTGTTAAAGAATCCAAACATCTTCATGTTAATGGCGAAAAGCATCATAAAATATTTATATGCAAAGCGAAAGATAAGGTAAATAGAGGGCTTAGACAAAATGGCAAGGATGTATGCAAGGAGAAGGGGAAAATCGGGCTCTACGAGGCCCATTAGCTCCAGCCTGAGGGAAACGGCACCTGAATGGGTGGACATGACAGCGAAAGAAGTGGAGAAGAAAGTGGTCGAGTTATACGAGGGTGGGCTTTCGACAAGCGGGATAGGGATACTGCTGAGGGATAACTATGGCGTGCCAAGTGTTGCAGAGGTTACGGGGAAGAAGGTAACGGCGATATTAAAGGAACAGGGTATTGCAGGGCAGCTACCTGAAGACCTCCAGAATTTGATGCGAAGAGCATTGAGAATAAGAAAACACCTCGGTGTGAATAAGCACGACGTGCATAATAAAAGAGCGCTGCAGTTAGCCGAATCAAAGATAAGAAGGCTTGGGAAGTATTATAGGAAGGAGCACGTGTTACCTGAGGACTGGAAATACAAGCCTGAAATTGCCGAATTTGACATGAGAGGATAGGGTAAGAACAGAGGTGATAAAAAAATGAAAGAATATGGAGAGATATTGTTGGGGGTTGTGTTAGCGGTATTGGGCGTAGCGGGGATATGGTACTTCCGAGCAGAGGTGTTGGCGGTCATATTAGGGGTTATTGGCATAATCGTGCTGATGGTGGGAGCAGTATTTCTGATGATAGGCATAAGTGACGTGAGAGAAAAGGGAGAAGAAGAGATAGAGATGGGCGAGATGGGGGTCGCAGCGGAGAGTAGAACAGAAGAGGAGGAAAAGAGTGAGTAACATTGGGGACGATTAAACCGACATATGTAAAGAAGCTGGCGAAACAACTGTTGAAGGAAGTAGCGGAGTGCACTGATGACTTCGAGCTAAATAAGAAATTAGTGGACGAATATACAAACGTAGAGAGCAAAGGAGTAAGAAATAGAATAGCAGGGTATATAACGCATAAAAAGAAAGGGAGAGGGGCGGAGCCTGAGTTGGAGCCAGAGCCGCGCATAGCATTAGCATAGGTTGAAATGTTGAAGATAGAAGGTGTGTATCCAGCGCTTATAACGCCTTTCACGGCGGATGGCGGTGTAGATAAGGAAGGATTGAGGAGGCTCGTGGAGTACGTAGTAGAAGGTGGTGTAGCGGGGATAGTCCCGTGCGGTACGACCGGCGAATCCGCAACACTATCTCATAAAGAGCATGAGGAAGTGATAGACGTGGTGGTGGACTGCTCAAAAGTGCCGGTGATTGCAGGTACGGGGTCGAACAACACAACGGAAGCGGTTGAATTCACGAAACATGCGGCGGATGCGGGTGCAGACGCCTGCCTTTTGATTACGCCGTATTACAACAAACCGAACGTAAAAGGTTTGAAGGAACATTTCAAGCGGATTGGCGATTCGGTGGAGATACCGCTGGTTTTGTATAACATACCTTCGAGAACGGGACAAAATGTAAGTGCGGGGACGATGGTGGAGCTTGCTTCAGAGGTTACTAATATAAAGGGTGTAAAGGAGGCTTCGGGTGATTTGAAGCAGGTAGGCGCGATTATAAGGTCGGTTGCGGAACAGGGTTTGGACTTTACGGTTGTTGCGGGTGACGATTTTCTCACGCTGCCGATAATGAGCTTAGGCGGTAAGGGTGTGATTTCAGTGGCTGCGAATATCGCGCCGCGGGAGATGACCGAGATGGTGGCTGCGATGTTGAAAGGCGAGGTGGAGAAGGCGAAGGGGATTAATATCAGGCTATTTCCACTGTTTGAGGCGATGTTTCTGGAGACGAATCCGATACCCGTGAAGCGCGCGGCGGAGATGATGGGCTTGTCAGCAGGGCACGTCAGGCTTCCGCTGGGGGCGCTGAGTGAGGATAATGAGGAAAAGTTGAGGAAGGTGCTGGAGAAGCTTGAGATGGTAGGCGGGGCATAAAAGTAGCAAAACGACAGAAATATATACTCATGTAAGTAATTAATAGAGATTTGAATAAGATTAAAAGTCCGTTGGATATGTGGGGCGGGAAGACATGAGCGAGTACATCCAAAAGGGGTATATACGCAATGCAGATATAATGAATGCCAATTCAGGATGATATGCGCATTGCGGATATAGATGTACCTATTGCGATAGATGGTGATAATAATGGAGGGGACTTCGCCTAACACAGCATATACGCTACGGGCTATCGCCCTTGCCCTTCGGGACATTGCTCCTTTTGGTCGCAACGTCGTATATGCTGGGAACGTTAAGCGAAAGTGCCTTATTATACTAAGGATAATGTTTTTTGTAAAGAGGGATAGCTATGGAGAAGGTATATGTA
>JAGGZZ010000095.1 GCA_021161765.1 Candidatus Methanophagales archaeon
CAAGATACTTTATCCGCCCGGTAAGCCGTTCGATTTCACTTCGCACTCGCCATACTTCTCGCTCTACTTCGAGAACTTCCTTTACTTCCTTCGCCATATCCAGAATCTCCAGTAACCTCTGCTCCTGTCTCTCTGAATTGTTAAGTCTCGCTTTCAAATCAATATATTCCTCTGTAACATCTTCTCCAGATGTATCTTTTGATTTTACGTTGCCAACGCATTCTATTTCGTCAATAACTGCGATGAACCTATCTGCTGGTATCCTGATTGTAATACTACCCCTCTTACGCCCTGTACCGGTAACATAGGAGTGCGAATCAGAAATAAAACCATTTGACCGTTCTACAATATCAATAACGGCATCAGAACTCGATTGGAAGTCTTTCACTTCAATGCTTAATGAAGCACGTTGTATTATCTTTCTCTCAGTATCCGCATCGGTATATTGTGATTCTGACGTTCCAACTGACACTGTTTTTTCCGCGTATTTTGGCACTAGTGCTTCTGGCGCGGCCCGCGGTACGGGCGTGGGCATTGGCATTGTAGGCTCTGGTGGCAGTGCGAATCCGCCTCCTTCGCCCGGGGGAATTGGATACCCTTTCTGTTGTGAATAATCATTCGGTCCTGCTAAATACGGCAATGTAGAGACCAGAAAACCAGCTGAAGCTGCTAATATACAGAGCACAATGACAACCGCTACTTTGGTGTATTTTTCCATTTTCATCGCCTGCAAAACCCATTGTTTTCATCCTTTATAAGACTTTCGTAAGCTACGAATCGAGTTGAAGTTATAAAGACAAGAGGATAGAGTACCGAATCTTGCATGATGTATATCTTCGCTAAAGTCATCTTGCTCTAACATTTAGGATATGTATAAATAGCTATTACCCACTCAAAATTTCTTGTTCCTCATTTTTTCTCCCTTTCGTGAGGTTTTACAGTAATATTTATTTCATTTTGTAATTTAATCACCTTTTGGATCATTCTTAATTGTTCCTGGTCTTTCACTTCCTCTACGGACTTCACTGTTTCATTGTTCAAATAAATGGTGATTTTGTATGGTTTCTCTCCTATCATAACAAATTGTTCTGCACAATTTTTGCTCGGTCTATTTCCAATTACTACGCTGTACGAGTTCCCATCAATTAATTTCCTCACGCTCTCATCTTTTTCAGCTACTCGAAGCAACAAACCTACCCACTCTACCCTATCAACTTCCAAAAACTCCTTTATCCTCGGCAGTTCCGACCACCTCGAAACCTCACATTTTACCTCGTCCCATATCCACACCCTGTTAAAATCTTCTCTGCTCACGGAGTATCCGTAGGTGTTTCCCTTTTCAAGCTTGTTAATCGGATCGCTGGAATTAACCGTGATTTCGACATAATAATTAAGGTTTGAGTAATCCGCTTTCAGTTTATCTTCTAACGATTTATTGACCTCAGCATTCCCTATATCGCGGAAGAACCCTTTATATTCCTTATCTCTTACTAAAATTCGGTATTCGCCCTCGCTTGGTCTGTTCGTGATTATCGTAGAATGGGTATTATCTTTCACGCCTGTTATTCCCTTCCATTCAACCACTCCTTCAACCTCAACGGGTGTAAAGGCGAGTTCGTAAACCAACGCGGATATTACGATTAAGATTGCAACTGCTATTAAACCAAGTGCTTGTATTTGTCTCTTCTTCATTTTTTTATCCTTCCTCCACAATGCGGGCAGTAGGTAAATGATTTGTCAATCCTCTTACCACAATAGGGGCAATATTGCCCATCTGAAGAAATTTCCGACCTCACCTTCTCTAAATCGATGGCTTTTGTCCGACCCGCGAAATAATAGACAATCACACCGATGATATTGAAAAATATAACGATGAGCACCCAAATTAGTTTCTCAATGTCCGTGAATCTTTCTTGCTTCACTATGTCAATGATCGCCCATATCACGATGATTAAGCCGAATAGCCCCAGCGCTGACATAAATGCGGTTCCAAATAATCCAAACCACGAAAACATTTTTACCTCGTATTTACCACTGACAAAATTATTAACCCCCTTTAAATCTTATTTCATTAATCCAGCTTTTATCCAATTCATTACTTCCCTCTTGCTGGATTGCCCAGCAGCTCCACATTATTCGACCGCAAGCAAGTTCACACTCCTCCTTTGAGTTGAAAGGTACTATATCTTCAATATGCCTGTACTTGCAACCACTTACAGCAATACAGCCATGTTCTTCACTAAATACATAACCAACGATTCCCTCGCAAGGACCTAATTTTTCCATATCTTCTTGGGTTCTTTCCCAGGAACACCTTTCGTCCCCATCTTCTCTTTCAGTTCCGACCAAAATAGGAGCTTCCAATCCTTCATCCAAATTATCTTCTAAAATAAATAAAACTGTTTTCACATTTTCTAAAATTCTATATCCCCTTTCATCAGATTTAGCATTACTTCTATACGGTTCAATCCATTGTCTAATTGGAAAATCATAAGCTTGTTTAAATATAATCTCCACAACTCTATCTTTTTGTTTTATTTCTTGAATATCTTCCTCACTGAAAACACAGGTTGCTTGAAGATTTAGTTTATGAAGCGTCTTCATTATAATATTCACTCTTAGATTGTGTTTTGATATTCTAGGGTCGCTAATCAGTTCTTCGCCATTTTGCCACATACTAATTTTTTCTACTGTTGGTAACAATTGACATTTTCCATCAACACATTTTGGTTTGGCAAAACAAGTCCAATGATTAGACATTATATCCCCACAATCTATTTCTCTACATTCGTTTGATAATTTATCATACCAATATTCTATATACTTCCTATTTATTGCAGTATTACTTCCACCACCATTACAACCGCAACACCCGCTTTTCACTGAAACGCAATCATTGTCTTCATTGCAGTTGTAAATATTATCAGCGATGCTTAATGGCTTGTTTAGATATAAGAACGTACTAACCCCAGCAACTAAGACAACAACTAAAATCCCATAAAATAATTTTTTGTTCCTCATCATAATTATCCTCTTTTTTTCTTGTATAAAACAAAACCCCCAATTCCTACTATTAACGCAATTATAACAACAACTCCAATAATAAAAGCATTCTCACGATAAGGAATAGACCAATGTTCTTCATAATAAGGATAAGGAATAGCTATAATAACTTCACTAGGAACTTCTTCAGGTAATAAATCTATTGGAAAACCGCCACAACCACCTAAACTTCTTAACATATACATTCCTGTCTCTTCTGACATTTCTTCAGTAATTCCCTGCACCCACTCACCTTTAAAG
>JAGGZZ010000214.1 GCA_021161765.1 Candidatus Methanophagales archaeon
GAATTTTGAGTTTAGATATTGGAGTTTGTTTAGACCGGGGCTCTGCCCCGGTAACCCCGCAAGCCCAGTAGGGGCTTATTTAGAGTTTCGTGCTTAGAATTTATACCACAAGATATTGAGCAATTACTTTCAATTCTACTGCTTCTTTTCGCTTCTCCCCCTTCTGTGTAATACTCCTTCTCAAAAAATAATACAAATCGTATCAGCGATAACGCTTTTTGCTATTCTCTTGCGATAATCTACCCTCACCATCCTTTTTGAAGGGGCACGTTCCCGCTAACCGAGCGGAAATTGCTTCTTTCGCTTGCCTACAAGAAAGGGCTATTGTCTCTTGCGGCCAGCGACGCGAGTTCGGTACCGAGAATAAAAACAGCCTGTTTATGCTCCTCTTTGCTTCGATGTACCTGAAACGGGGAGATATTCAGGTCGTTGTACTTCGTAAAATCGCATCTCGCGCCGTTCTCCTCACAGTGCTTCTTCAACTGAGCCAATAACAAATGCAGGTGTACCAGCTCTTCCTTCTTCATGTTTTATACTTCTTATTTTTACTATATAAATACTTTTGTTCACACAAAAAAATATGCTCACGTGCCATAAATGCCGCTGTGGCTTAGAGGTAGAGCAGCTGATTCGTAATCAGCAGGTCGTGGGTTCAAGCCCCACCGGCGGCTTTCTCGCATCCTGATGTTGGCGATAGAAATAAGAATAAGAACATGAACACGCAACACAAAACAGAAACTAAAACGGTATTGCAAAAAGAGAATAACTTCAGTGAGTGGTATAGCGAGATACTGAAGCGCGCTGAGATATTAGATGTCCGGTATCCCGTGAAAGGCGTATATGTGTGGTATCCTTATGGCTATAAACTGAGGAATCTCACATACGCGTTTTTACGCTCTTTGATGGATAAAGACCATGAAGAAACGCTGTTTCCTATGTTGATACCGAAAGAGGAGTTAATGAAAGAGCGCGAACACATAAAAGGGTTTGAAGAGGAGGTTTTCTGGGTTACAAAGGGCGGAAGCACCGAGTTGGACGTCCCTCTTGCACTTCGACCAACTTCGGAAACCGCGATATATCCGGTCTTCAAGGTCTGGATCAGGTCGCATCGCGACTTGCCTATCCGGATATACCAGATAGTGAACACGTTCAGATATGAAACAAGGCATACGAGACCTCTTATTCGACTGCGTGAGATAACCTCCTTTAAAGAGGCGCATACTGCACACGCAAGTCGTGCCGAGGCAGAGGAGCAGATAAAAAAGGCGGTGGCGTTATACAAAAACTTCTTTGATGTGCTTGCTGTTCCTTATGTGACCACGAAAAGACCGGGCTGGGATAAATTCCCGGGAGCAGAGTATTCTATTGCTTTTGATACGCTTATGCCCGATGGAAGGACAATGCAGATTGCGACAATCCATTTGCTTGGCGAGACTTTTGCAAGAACGTTTGACATAAAATATGAGGATAAAGACGGCTCGTTGAAGTACGTGAATCAGACGTGCTACGGCATTTCGGAGAGGTGCGTTGCCGCGGTAATATCCATTCATGGCGACGAGCATGGTTTGATGCTGCCCCCTGCGGTCGCGCCCATACAGGTGGTTATCGTGCCCATTGTGTATTCAAGCGAGGGGGAAAAAAAAGAAACGGACGTGGGGAAAATTTGTTCTGAGGTGTTCGCGAAACTAAAGGAAGCAGGAATAAGGGCTTTTTTCGATGATTCCGCGGAACGACCCGGTGCGAAATATTACAGGTGGGAAATGAAAGGGGTGCCGTTGAGAATAGAGATAGGTCCACGGGATATAAGGAACAATAGATGTGTATTCGTAAGAAGGGACGACTTCTCAAAATTGCAAGTTCCAATTAGCAATGTCGTGCCCGAAGCGAAGCGGGCATTAAATGAAATCCATACCTGTATCGCCAAACGTGCAAAAGAAACTTTTTTCGCACACGTGTCCGAAGGCGAAGGGGAGATGGAAACGCGGAGCAGCACTGCACAAGGTATCGTTTCTATATTCCTGTGTGAACGCGAAAAGTGTGGTCAGGAGGTAGTGGCGCGTCTTGGTGCAGGTGTAACGGTGTTGGGAGAGCCGATAGAAGGGGATAAGGCGGAAGGAGGCGAAACAAGCGTAAAGAGCGCCGAGGGTAACTGCATAATTTGCTCGCGGAAAGGGAGGCGAGTGTATGTTGCAAGAGCATATTGAAAAATAAATTATAGACACAGATTAACGCTTGTGGGCTCTGCCCACATCACCGCAAGCCCTGAAAGGGCTTAATTAACACAGATGAAAAGATCAATGCCGTTAAAAATAGTTCAGCCAACCCACCAAAAGAAAAAATCCGTGTAAATCCGTGTAAATCTGTGTCTCAAATAGAAAGAAGTTTTATACTGTATGTACAATAAAAAATCCGAAAAGCATAAACAAAAGTAAATCTCTTTTCTTAGTGGGGTTGGTTTTATGCCTGTGAAAAAAGTCAGAAAAACGGTAGGATATATCAACGGAGTGATGAAGAATGTTCATAATGTCAACAAGAGTGAGTTTGAAGCTTTTTATGATGACCTCAACTCCGCGGATTGTATCGTTCTCGTGGGTGAAGGGAGATCGCAAAGCGCATTGTACATAGGAATGGGGCAAATGGACAAATGGGTGCGAACAATGGTGGACGTAGATTTCCCGGGTAGAAACATAGTGGAAGCAGCGCCGGTATTGGAGAAAAAATATGATAAAATAGCACTGCTTGTGAATTCAGGCAGCGGTGAGACGTCAACGCCTAAAATAGTGGTTAAGCAACTCGCTGATTATATCGAGCGAGAAAAAAGCGATAAATTTACGATAGATGCAGTTATCTCAAATCTGGATTCCTCAATAGGAAAGATAAGAGAGAAAGAGTATGGTACCGTGGTCGAACTGGGGGGGAGAGAGAAAAAACCTACAAAGGCTAATGCGTTTCTCAAACACGGCATAATGAACGATGTTTATGAATTGGGTTCTTTGCTGCTATTTCAGAAAACAAAGGAAGCCATAAATGAGAAGAATGATTATACGAACGTGTTTGAGAAAATAGAGGAGGAATCAAAGATTATACGAACAATGGTGCATAAATTTGTCAGGTCAGATAATTATGAGAAGATCGTTGGCAAGCTCGAGACGCGGTGCTGCGTAACAATGGGTGGATTGGGTCCTGCGAGAAACGTGGCAAAGATGACTGCAATAAGGCTGCAGCACGTTAAAAGAGCCATTGGCGATGAGGCTTATTTGTCCGGACCTTTTGCACCGAGACCGCGAGCCGGGGATATTCTATTTTTAATCTCGTGGTCTGGAGAGACTGAACCCCTTCAGGGATGGTGCAGGGAGCAAAAGAAATATGGTGGCTATGTTTATTCCATCGTTGGTAATGAATCCACCTTATCGCGGGAGTCTGAAAGTTTCATAATAGAATCTTCGCCTACGACTTTTTATGCGCGTGCGACTTTTGCTCTTAGCCCTCTTCCATTGCATCTGGTCGAAAGACTGCGAGAACGTGGGTTCAAACTGCCCGAGTATATTATGGGCTGGTGGCACACGGTGATGCAATAGCTGTTTTCCTGCACTTCACCTTATCCCCCTCTTTTACCCGTATCTCAAAACCTCCGGGAATGCTCACATCCACACGTGAGCCAAAACAGATTTTACCTATTCTTTCTGCTTTGGCAACGCTCTGCCCCTCGTTCACCTCGCACTTTATTTTCCTTGTAAAAAATCCTGCTATTTGCACTACTTTTACATCCCCGTATTTTGTCATGAGTTCTATTGTATTTCTCGTATTGAAATCGGCGCTACGGATGAAAGCGGGCTTAAAAGTACCTTTCTCTGGCGTTATTCTCTTCACCACGCCGTCTAATGGCGCAACCGTGATGTGCACATTATGAAGATGCATAAATATAGAGATGATTCTGCTTTCTTGCGAAACATTTTTGATCAAACTTTTTTTAAACGTTTGTATCCTTATTACCTTCCCGCTTGCTGGCGAGAGCATACGTTCGGTCATATCCTCTTGATTGTATATAAAGAGTAACTCCCTTTTATTTAATTTAGCGGGTTAGCGGTTTAGAGCGCTAGAAAGGCTACTAATATCGGACAACTTAAATTTTACCGCAGAGCACACGGAGAACGCAGAGCCATAAATTATAGACCTCTGTGTACTCTGCGCTCTCCGCGGTGGATAAATCACTATATTGTTTCAATTTACCTGAATCCATACCGCCCCACGAGGGGCACGAAAGCGACATCGCATTTTTTCTCCTGCTCTATTCCCTTTTCCTTCTTCTTCACAAGATATAACTCCTGCAGGTATCTTCCGATGGGTATGACCATTTTTCCGCCCTCTTTTAACTGCTCAAGCAGCGGTGGCGGGACGGCAGGCGCAGCACAGGTCACGCTTATTTTGTCATAAGGCGCATGTTCAGGCAGCCCAAGTGTTCCATCACCCTGTATCACGGTCACATGCTTATACCCTGCACGTTTCA
Source organism: Candidatus Methanophagales archaeon (assembly GCA_021161765.1). GTDB lineage: Archaea > Halobacteriota > Syntropharchaeia > Alkanophagales > Methanospirareceae > QEXZ01. The sequence continues at coordinate 4,508 of JAGGZZ010000214.1, forward strand.
GATTCTCTCTCGAAAAATCCACCAACCACGGTATCCTTTCCACGGAATATACGTGCCCTGTTTCTCCTATTAGCTCGGCAATGACTGCCGCATGGTATCCTGAACCAGCACCAATTTCAAGTACTTTTTCGCCCTTCTTCAGCTCTAAGTAACCGCACATCATTGCAACCATGTGTGGTGCGCTTATCGTTTGACCCTCACCGATAGGCAGTGGATAATCGCTGTATGCCTGCCCTGTAACACTATGAGGGACAAAAAGATGCCTTTTAACGCGCATCATTGCTGCCAACACGTCCTCACCAGGATAATGCACACGGTTGAGCTGTAGCCCCTTTATCATCCTTCTCCGCTCGTCCTCACGTATCCTTTCCTCTTTATCTGCGCTTGTCATCGGCGAAAAAATCCTTCTCCTCTGCCCTTCGCTTCTTCTCCAGGAACGAGTAAACCGCACTATGTGGTGAACCATTTATCAGCATCTCTATTGCATCATGCGCAGCTATTGCCTGGTGTGGATAGCCGATTATGCCGATACTCTTTCCATAAACGGAGATTTTAACACCTGTAATGTCCTCTATCACCCTTCTTGTTCTTCCATTTCTACCTATTACACGTCCCTTTATCCTCTGCAGTGTCTTTGGCGTGAGATGAGCGATAGAAATAACGTCGAATAAAAGTGACTCGTCATCAAGGAGTGAGAACGCATTTTCAGGCGAAAAACCCCTGCCTATCGCATTTATCACGTCTGCAACTCTGAGCACCTTCAGGGGGTCTCCGCCCTCGATACCTTCTATGTACACTTCTCCTTCCGTACTATCTACTTCTATCCGGCTATCTGATTTTTTCTCTATACTCTCCTTTACGATTCCGTTATGTCCAATTAGCACGCCAATTCTATCCTGCGGAATCCTGACATACTGTGTTGCCATTTTTTATCTTAATCACAGATTGCACAGATCACACTGATTATAGTCATTCCGAAAAATAATCACAAGATTACACAGATTTACACGAGAGCAACACAATAGTAACACAATAGCAGCAATAGCTTTTCCGTGTTTCATTAGCGATTCTTTCCTCCTATTAAACGCTATATCTTGTTGTATATAAACTATGGCTTCCTTTTATTTAATTAATCCGAGTAATCGGCGTAATCTGTGGCAGTTAAC
>JAGGZZ010000232.1 GCA_021161765.1 Candidatus Methanophagales archaeon
GAATAATCCGGCAGGTAGCAACAAGGCGTTACTTCTCCATTACAGGTAACGAAAATACTCCTCTTTACATAGATGCAGGGCAATGAGTGCCTTCTCGGAAGGTAAATCTCGTATCTCCTTTCTTTACTCAGATTCCTAACCTCGTCAAATAACCTCTCTTCTTCATCTTTCATTATATATTCCACATCGCTATCCACCCCGTAAATATTGAACAGCCTGTGGAGAATCACTGCATCTACACCTAATTCCATCGCAGTTCCAATAAGGTTAAAAATATTGTCAAGATTATCACGGTATATTGTAATATCAAAATAAGTTTTGGGCATCTTCAGATTTTTACGCGACCGCTCATTCAAGAGCTTTTCCAGACCTGACTGGAATCTATCAAGAAAATCCACGCTGTATATACCAAAAGCGATGTCATTTACACCCGAATCGAGGATGTCCGTTACGTGCTCTTCAACGAGTATCCCGTTGGTTGTGAGGTTTGTTATTACGCCCCGCGATTTCGCATAGTTCAGCATGTCAAATAAATCCGGATTTAAAAGCGGCTCACCCCAGCCGTGCAGTCCGGCAAAGCGGAAATTGTATGCGTCAAGTATGTGCTTGAAATGCTCAAAGGATAGGAAACCCTTCTTTTCTTCGAGGCGCTTCCTCATGCATATTTTACAGTTCAAGTTGCATTCTCTTGTAGGCTCGATTTGTAGCGTTAAATAACTGAACATTCGCGTGAACATTTTTGCGAGGGGAAAAAATAAAAAAGGAGAGGAAAGTATTGTATTCCACTTACCTACTCCTCTACCTTCTCAATATTTCGCCTTCTTAGCGGGTGGAAGAAGTTCAAGGAGAAGATGCCCCCAAGAACCGCAACAGCGATAATTTGGCTCATCGCTATCGCCTGGGCTGCTACTGCCCCACCCACTGTCGTTGCAGTTACGCTTATTGGTGCGCACATTTTTGGTATATACCTCCAATTTATTATTTGTATTTTAGGTATATTTAAGACTTTCGGTTTTTGTCTATTTTTTATTTATGTATTATTCCGATTTTAGATTGATTAGTATTATTAGAAGGGTTATTTCTCAGAAATAAGGCATAAGAATTCTACGAAAAAAAAAGAAAAGGGAAGGAGAGGGACGGCGATGTTACGTTTACCCCCCTGCTTCCCCGATTTTTAAACTTTTAGCGGGTTTACCTTATCTTTCTTTTTCTCGCTGCATACGCGACAACACCTGCTGTGGCTATGGCTGCAATTACTGCGAGTCCTGGAATTGACGGTGTTTTTTCTGTGGGTGTCGATACCGGTGCCGCTGTAGTTCCAGGTTCTGGCATGATGCCCAGTTCGACCAGGGGATTTACGCCAGCGCTCTTAAGCTTTTCTATCTCGCCAGGGCTATCTACTGTAAAGCTTTTTAGTGTGGAAACGAAAGTCTCTGGCTTGTCTAAGTAATCCGTCATGAAGAGGTCCATCTTTAGCCTCATGTACCACCACTTATAGGTATCAAAAGCTTTGAGGTCTTTTCTACTTACGTCACCGCACATTTGAAATGCCTTATCCCAGTCAAAAGCCACAACTATTCCTTCTCCCTTTCCCGTTTTCAGGTCCTCTTTAATAATTATGTTGGCAACGTTTTTCGCCTCTTTTGGGAGTGCCGCCTTTTGCTCCGCAGTTAGCCACTTTACAAATGTCCGCTTATGCCCCACGTTAGTTTCAAAGATTATTATCAGCGCATCGTCCTTGCACCAGGGCGGAATTGCTATGACCGTGTATTCTTTCCTGGGGTTTGCAGCGGGGAGTTCCTCTTTCACGTATTCCGCTATCAGATAGCCACTCGTCAGCCCGGGGCAGATATGGTCATGAAGCTCAGCCACTTTAAGGAAATCATTCGGCAAGCCTTTCGCCCAAACATTACTCAACGTAATCAAGCTGAATTCGTTCCCACCGAATACCTTTGCAACCATCTTCTCCTGCCACGGTTCTGGGTCGCTGAGCAGCTTATCCGCATCTATATTCTCTTTCGCAATCCGTGTGAAAATTTCCTCGTCCTTGAGGCTCATGAAATCACTTAAAGCCGCTTCTCTTTCTGTCTTCTCTCTGTCCAGATATGTTTTAAGAACTTTGCTATCGGCTTCGAGATAAACGCATTCTTTGCTCTCCTTGTCGAAAAAGGCAAACCAGAGCGGAGAATTGTATGGCTTGTGCACATTTATTAAATTCGCTTTACCTCGAGAAGCACCGCTGGTTAGCGTTACGCCATTGAGCGCTTTTTCCGTGGTATAATCGCCTATCATGGGCACATACCCCGCGTCTGTCAGTGCCAAAATGTTTGAATCTCCTTTGCTAACTTGCAAATCATTCATTGCTCTATCTGCCGCTTTGAACCCTACTAAATCCAGCACCGATAATTCCTCTTCTCCAACGGAGTCAACTACCGGCTTTAATCCCGGATAATCACTGACGAGGCTTCCTTGTGCCGAACCCGTTACAGCGAATACGCTACACAAGAATATTGCTAAGACCACTACAGCCAATTTTCTTTTCATCATTTCTTTTTTTTCACCTCCTAAATTTTTTTAATACTATACATTATAATATAAATATTTATTACTATCTAAATAGCTTTGGTATTACAAACATTAGCATTATGAGAAATTTAGTTTACAGTTGCGCTCTTAAATAATCTAAAAATTCCAAATCATTCATTTGTGTTTTTATTCGCCTCAAGTAACACGATTACACAAAATCCGGTGCCCCTTTCCAATTTCAACCATCTCCGGCTCTTTTCTCCTGCAAATTTCCGATGCAAAAGGGCATCTTGGATAAAACACGCATCCCGAATGATAATCACTCACGCTTTTCATAATTCCATCTAAGATTACTTGGTCTTCTGTTGATGCTGGAGAAATCAATGTATTCGTGTATGGATGTCTTGCATCTTCGAATATGTCTTTTGTATTTCCGAGTTCGACAATCTTCCCCTGATACATTACCGCTATCCTATCGCTCATGTGCCGCACAACTTCAAGGTCATGCGAGATGAAGAGAAGCGTCAAGTTAAATTCCCTTTTCAAATCCTGCATCAAGTTCAGTATCTGTGCTTGGACGGAGACATCCAAAGAAGATGTTGGCTCATCCGCGATAATAAAATCAGGATTTACCGCAAGAACCCTCGCAAGCACAACCCTTTGGTTCTGCCCGCCGCTGAGCTGGTAAGGATAGCGATTTACATGTTCTGGATTCAACCCTACTGTTTCTATCAGGTTCGAAACCGTTTCTTTAATCTCTACTTTATTTAAATCCCCTTGCAACTTCAAAGGTTCGGCAATACTATTTCCTATCTTTATTCTTGGGTTGAGCGATGCGTCAGGGTCCTGGAATATCATTTGCATACGAGGTCTTAGTCTCCGCAGTTCCTTCTTTTTTAATTGCAGCAAATCAATGCCATCGAAAATAACTTTGCCTGAGGTTGGTTCTATCAACCGTAAGAGCGATTTGCCAATTGTTGTCTTTCCGCATCCACTCTCTCCAACAAGCCCTAATGTCTCTCCTCGTTCGATCTGGAATGATACGCCATCCACAGCCTTTATATGCCGTTTTCTTAGTATTCCTGATGAAAAATATTTCTTTAGCGCTTCAACTTCAATCATGTATATAAAAAACACCTCACATAATGCCCCTTTTCTATTTCCGCCATTTCCGGATGCCTGTTCTTACATATCTCCATTGCATGGTCACACCTTGGATGGAACCTGCATCCGTTTGGGAGGTCAATTAAAGAAGGACTCATGCCTCTTATCGGCTTCAAGCCCATTCTCGGCAGCGAATTAAGAAATCCCTGCGTATAAGGATGCATCGGGTTTTTGAATATATCTTCAGTTTTTGCGTATTCAACGAGTTCCCCTGCATACATCACGGCGATGTTATCGCAAATCTCTGCTGCAGCTCCTAAATCGTGCGTTATGAACAGCATTGACTTTCGCGCGGTCACTTCTTTCATTAGTTTGATTATTTGCATCTTTATCGTAACGTCCAATCCCTTTGTCGGTTCGTCTGCGATAATCAAAGAAGGGTCACATGCAAGAGCCATTGCAATCATTGCCCTTTCTTTCATTCCACCACTGAACTCATGGGGATACTCATTTGCCATTTTCTCCGGAGAAGGGATTCTAACCGCTTCGAGCATTTCAATTGCTTTTTCTTTTGCTTCTTTCTTGTTCAATCCCTGATGTAACTGAATCGCTTCTGCTATCTGGTCGCCTATTTTCAAGACGGGATTCAAGGATGTTGTTGGATTCTGGAGTATCATCGCAATTTCCTTACCCCTTATCTTTCGCATCTCTTCTTCACATAGCTTTAGGAGGTCTTTACCTTTATACCAAATTTCGCCTTCTATCTTTGTGCTTGGCTGGAGCAGACGTATTATGGTCATTCCCAAAATAGTTTTACCACTGCCCGTTTCGCCTATTAATCCCAACTTCTCTTTATCTCCTATCTCGAGGTCAACCGCATTC
>JAGGZZ010000264.1 GCA_021161765.1 Candidatus Methanophagales archaeon
AAAGGAACAGGCATATTTAGCTGCTTCACTATTTTCTCCTCTTCAACGCAGATAACAAGCTTTTTTGTCGCGTAAGACACGATTTTCTCCCTCGTATGCGACCCCCATCCGCCTTTGATTAAATTCAAGCGGGCATCTACCTGATCTGCTCCATCTATGCACATATCCAGAGCGGGGTGCTCAGAGAGCGTAGTAAGGGGAACGCCGCATTCTACTGCGAGTTTTTCCGTTCTAATAGAAGTGGGAACGCCCAAAATCTCAAGCCCCTCCTCCTTTATTCTATCGCCTATTTTCCGTACCACAATTTCTGCCGTTGAGCCCGAGCCAAGACCGATTGCCATACCGTCTTTTATCAAAGAAACAGCGGATTCCGCTGCTTTTTCCTTCTTTTCCCTCCTTTTATCTTCTTTCATCTTCCGATCAGGAGTTTTTTTCTTCTTAAATAAGAACTTTTCTATTTTTTCCTGCTACTTAAATATTTGGAACCCAAAGTAAAATATATGAGCGAAGCAGTTTCGCAGGGCAAGGTAGAGATAAAGGAACTTGCAACCATATCGGCCAGCGCGATAGAAAGATTTTTAAATGAAGGAGAGGGGTTATTGAACGAAGGTAAACTCGTCCAAGCATGTGAGAAGATTTATAAAGCTGCTGAGGATGCCGTCAAGATTCTCGTGAAGAAGCATGCACCCGATATTTACAGGGATGCCGAGAGTAGAGGCAGATGGACGATCTCCCTACTTGATAAAGGAGTCCAGAGTCTGGAAAGAGAACTCGGAGAGGATGTGGAACGCGGTTGGGATGCTGCATGGGTCTTGCATGTCGAAGGCTTTCACGAGGAAAGGATGAATGAGAAATCGGTGAAGTGGCGACTAAAATACGTCAAACGGCTTGTAGAACTCATCAACCATCTCTCTTTTTAATTGGATAATATAATGACAATGCAAACGAATAGCGAGGAATGGACAGAGAAATACCGACCAAAGACGTTACGAGCAGTTGTAGGCAATGAAGCAGCGATAAAAGAGCTAAAAAAATGGGCGGAGGGGGTTCGCAACCGCAACCCAAAATCGAAGAAAGCGGTTATTCTTCACGGACCTCCTGGCTGTGGTAAGACCTCCGCAGCACATGCTCTTGCTTCGGAACGCGGCTGGGAAGTCATAGAACTTAACGCATCAGACAAAAGAAGTGCAGGAATAATAAAAAAAATCGTGGGGCAGGCTTCTACGAGCAATACGTTTGGCGAGACGCTGAGACCGAGACCGAGATTAATCATTCTGGATGAGGCGGACAATCTGCACGGTAACGAAGACCGCGGGGGTAAAAGGGCGATAACGGATATCGTGAAACGAACGCAACAGCCGATAATCCTCATCGCCAACGATAAACGTAAGATGGGGCAGGCGTTGCAGCGTAATTCCAGGGTAATCGCGTTCAAACGAATAGAGGAGGGGACGATAATTCGAAAAGTGCTCAAAAGGATATGCCGTGCTGAGGGCATAGAAGTGGAAGATAAAGCACTGCACACGTTGATAGAGAGCGCAAACGGTGATTTGAGGTCGGCGATAAACGACCTGCATGCGATTTCCATATCTAAATCTAAATTTGGTAAAATAACAGAGGAGGATATAGCAACAGAGGGAAGAGACGTCGAGGAAGATATTTTTGAGGTATTGAAGAAGATTTTTGGTGTGGATGGGTATGACATGCAAGAGGCTCTTTCTTCGCTCTATTCGCTTGACAGCACACCTGATATGAGCATACAATGGATATACAAGAATTTCGCGTATGAACATGATAAAGAAAGCTTTTTGCACGGGTTGCATTACCTGAGCCGGGCAGATACGTTTTTAGGCAGGGTAAAACGGCGCGAGAATTACAAGTTCTGGCGTTATGCATCCAGTTTAATGGCGTGTGGCGTGCTTTCTGCAAAAGAGATGCAGTATGCGGGAAAAGGCGGATGGCAGCGAAAAAAAATTCCGTCATATTTTAAGAACCCGTGGCAACGAGAACGAGTGCGAGGACAAGGGAAAGGACAATGGCAAAGTGGGGAATACATGAAGTCTGCATCGGTAAGGGAAGAGATAGCGAATAAAATAGCGGATTATTGCAAGGTGTCAAGGAGCTATGCTCGATTTTATGTCGTTCCTTTTTTGTCCTTCTTTTTCCGTGACGAACGAAAGGCGGCGGAGATTACGGCATCACTGCGGCTGGACGTTCCACAAATCGCGTTTTTAGTCGGTGATGCAGATGAAGATAGGGAAGAGAAAGCGAAGAGGATATATCATGATGCGTATGCGATTCCCGAACCCGAAGTGGTGGGAGAAAGGAAAGAGAGGGTGAAGAGGGGTAAGAAAGCGGTCAAAGCTGAAGCTGAAGCTATAGTTAAAGTTGAAAAGGGAGAGATAATAGAATTACCAGAAGAAAGTAAAACGGTGGTGGTGGAAGACGAAGAGGAGAAAGAAATGAAAAATCAGAAGACACTGACTGATTTCTTTTAGTTGTACAAAAAAAAACAGAAAATAAATTATGGACAATCAAAAAACATATCCTTTTTTATATCAAGGAAATAATTTAGTAAATAGAGAAAAGGATGAAAGAGGATATGTCCGCTGTAACTTTGTCACAAATTTCCAGACCAATAGAGTTTAGAGACATGGATGAAGAAATAATAGACAAAGTGCTCTTGCTCCACTTAATCAATGAAGTTAACAAAAGAGGAGAATTAAGAGGAATCACTAAACTAATGAAACTTGTATTCTTTACTGAAAATGAAATGAAAGAGGATAAAGTGAAAGGATTTAATTATAGCTTCTACAAATGGAATTTAGGACCGTTCACACCCGAAATTTATAAGGACTTAGAGTATTTGATGGAAAATGAATTGGTTACTGAGCAAGAATCTATTGAATTAACAGACCACGGTGAGGAGCTTCTAAATGGAATCAGGCATTTGTTAGAAGAGAACCAGGATGTCCTGAGATACATGGAAAGGATTGCAGAAAAATATGCAAATGAATGGGCAAGCACACTTATGAGTTTAGCTTACGAAACAGAGGTTGAAATTATACCTTTTAAAACAAAAGCAAAGATCAAAGATATTCCTATTGGTTATTACCTTGTGACAAAGTTAAGTGAAATTGAGGCAAATAAAGTATTTGAAATTGATGAAGAGTGGTTAGAAACTTTTGATACTCTTCTTGATAAAGAGGAACACATCTCCCTAATGGAAGGAATGGAATCTGCCAGAACAAAACCATCAGAGAGAGTTAAGATTTTTGATGTGTTCTTTAAAGAAAGAGGTTATTAAAACGTCAAGGCTATAATTAAAAATGACTATTGCCCGCTTCAGCCACAACCCGCATTTGATCTTGCTCCATGCACCTGCGGTGTACGATTTCAGAAAGTATCCCATAATGTACGGCCCAATTGCCGATGGCGTTCCATCAACGCCCATATTCGAGATGTACCCGATTGGATTCGTTTCTATTCTCGAGCATCTGGGACGAAACGGGATAAAGGTACGAATAATCAACTTAGCGGCGAGGATGCTCGATAGTGATACTTTTGATGCAGAAAAGTTAATACGCAGGCTCAAACCATACGCT
>JAGGZZ010000066.1 GCA_021161765.1 Candidatus Methanophagales archaeon
GAACCTACGTGTTAATCATGGAAAATGGCGAGGATAAAGAAGTAGAAATAGGGAAATTGGGACAGGTAGCGTTCAGAAGTGGTTTTTATGCTTATGTGGGCTCAGCGCTTTCGGGATTGGCGCAGCGAATAGGGAGACATTTGCGTGAAGCCGGTGAGAACAAGAAATTACACTGGCATATAGATTTTTTCCTGGCGAGTTCGGGAGTAGAAGTAAAGGAAGTAGTGTTTGCGGAAACGAAGGAGAGGAAAGAATGCGAAATAGCAGCAAAATTGCAGATGAAGAAAGGTTTAGAGCACATAGCTAATTTTGGATGCAGTGATTGCACGTGCAGGAGTCATTTGTTCTTCTCTACGAACTTTGACAGGCTGAAGGAAGACGTTTACAATGGTTTTCACGAATCGGGAATTGATGAGGTGCATAATAAAGATTTTTAAAAACGAATTTATACCTTTTGGATTGTTGAGCTGGGCTAACGGCATTGCTCTTTTCATCTGTGTGTTAATCTGCGTTAATCTGCGTTAATCTGTGTCTATAACTTATTTTTTTCTCATTCACAAGCAAAGCATTTCCTCGCTACAAAAATAAACCCGGTATGAGCAATCATTCTATGCTCTGGTCGCATACTTCTACCTTTTATCTCCCAGCCTCGCACGCCAATCTCGTAAATACCCATCACACGAAAGCTTCGCGCGTATTTCAACTCTAACCTTCTCGAAAGCTTGTATATCTGCAGCACGGTTGGATTATAGCACAGGAGTATTCCACCCGTTCTAAGTGATTTGTCTACATGCTCCAGCGCTCTCCAGGGTTCCGGAAGGTCCATGAGTATCCGGTCTAATTCCTTCTCGTCTATGCCTTCATACACGTCCCTGTCTTTTAATATCTGCGTTCCGGAACCTTCTTTTCCGGCACTTTCTACCCTGCCGAAGAAGGTATCTATGTTTTTTATCGCGACATCCGAAAATTCCTTCTTCCTCTCATACGATACCACTTCACCGTCTTTGCCCACAGCACGAAGCAGCGCCATCGTAAGAGCGCCTGACCCAATTCCTGCTTCTAACACCCTCGCACCCGGGAATATGTCTGCAAGCATTAAAATGGCAGCGATATCTTTTGGGTATATTATCTGCGAACCTTTCTGCATCTTCGATATGTATTCAGCCAAAGTAGGCCTTACAACCACGAGTTTTTCGCCAAGTGTGGATTTTACCGCATTTCCTTCTTCCAGCCCTATTATGTCGTCATGCGAAACCATTCCACGGGTGAAAGAGAAGGAAGACCCCGCATTCAGCACAATCTGGTATCTCTTACCTCTTTTGCCTATCAGATGCACGAGTTCGCCTTCTTTTATACGTTTTAACATTATATCTAATTTATAAAGAGGCAAAAGCTTTTAAATGGTGATAAACTATAAATGGATATACTAGAAAAGTTAAAATCAGCAGTGATAAAAGGGAGGATTAACATGACAGACCACGCAGATGAGGAACTCGCAAACGATGAGATACTGGATGAAGATTTGTTTCATTCTGTCTTATATGAAAAGTGCGGTGAAAGATTTTAAACTAAAATAAATCCGCGTAAATCAGTGTAAATCAGTGTAAATCTGTGTCTTAAATAGAAGGAGGCTATAGTTTATATACAATAAAAAATGCTCGACATCATGCATAAAATGCTGAAAAAGGCGTTGGAGAGCTGCGACCAGGCGGAGATATATGGAGAGTGCAGCGATGTTTTTAGTGTTGACCTTGAGCGAGAAGAAGTAAAAAAGGTGAAGCACGTTAAAAGCACCGGTATTGGAGTACGAGTAGTAAGAGGAAAAAAAATCGGGTTTTCATACACTACCGCTTTGGAAGACGCGAGAATAGAGGAATGCGTGGAGCATGCAATAAAACTCTCGAAGGTATCCGAGCAAGACATGCATTTTCTCGGCTTACCAGAGGCAGAAACGTCAAAGCAGGGCTACACGAAACCGGAAAAAAGTTTTGACCCGCGCATAACTGAACTGCTTAAGTGTAGCAGCGAGGATGCGATACGATATTGCAAACGAATGCTGAGTGGCGCGAAGGAGTATAAATTGAGCAAAAGCGTAACGTGCACGCCAACAGAAGGCAGCTTCGCCGCGGCTCGCGATGAGACATATATCCTGAATTCCGAAGGTATTGAAACGAGCGATACAGGCACGTATGTCTCTGCGGGGCTGATGGTTGTGGCAAGTGAAGCAGGTGGTGTCGGTAGCGTAAACGGCGAGGAGATTTCAGGATACGAGGGCAAGGTAAGCAGAATGCTCACGGGCATAGATTTTGAATGGATAGGCAGGGAAGCGGTAAAAATGGCTGTGAATTGTTTCGGTGCGAAGAAACTAAAAACGAAGGAGCTTCCTGTTGTTTTCTCGCCACGCGCAGTACAAAGCCTTCTGGCTTATACTTTGATTCCGCAACTGAGTGCGGAGAACGTGCAGCGTAAGCAATCGCCGTATTACGGTAAAAAAGGGCAGGAAGTAGCTGCTGAAATTCTTACCATTGTGGACGATGGCACGATGCAGGGTGGTGTAAATAGCAGAAAGATGGATGGCGAAGGCGTTCCTGCACAATCTACGAAGTTGGTAGAAAACGGGGTGCTGAATAATTTCCTCTATGATTCCTACACCGCGGGTAAAGACGGTGTGGAAAGCACAGGTAACGCAATAAGAGGTTTCAGCAATTTGCCAACCCCGGGAGCAACGAATTTTATTATAAACGCAGGGAGCACCGCTTCTAAGGAAGAGATGTTCGGCGAAATACGTGAAGGATTGTTTGTAAATGACGTGATAGGTGCGCATACGGCTTCACGCGCATCCGGCGATTTCTCCGTCGTTGCACAGAATTCCTTTGGCATTAAAAAAGGCGAGTTGTATCCGGTTACGCAGGTGATGCTCGCAGGCAACATGCAGGAGATATTGAAACACGTGGAACTGATTGGGAACGATACAAGGCAGATTTACAGTGTCGTTTCTCCTTCTGTTAAGGTGTCGAAGGTGCAGGTTGTGTCTTAATTTATAGTCATTCCCATAACAAGTTGCAATTAATAAACCACGAGAATTCACAAGATTAACACCAGAAAAGTCTTTTCCTTCAATTTTTTTTCTGCCTTTCTCTTACTTTTTCTCCTTTCCCTTTTTTCCCTCCAGACAACCACCCATCATCACACCTCAAACAGTTCAATCAATTTCATCTTTACCTCATCAACTTTCTCCTCTTTCAACCTGGCAACAACCTTTACGACCATCTTCCTTTCAATCGTAAATATAGAATCCACCTTCACATAACTTTCAACCTCTAAAAATCCACTCTCCACGTCTTTATTCGTTATTTTAATCGCCCACTCTTTCTTGGGCTTGGACGTTATCCTCAGAACAACGACATCTAAAGAAGTTGAATTATAGCTTGAGTTGCTTATCACGAGTGCAGGTCGGAATTTCGATCTTTTCAAGTCGCTGTAGGAGAAATCTATCAGAACAATGTCTCCTTGTTCCATCTCACTCCTCCACAAGCTTTTTCGCTGCGTATTCCTTCCAGACATCGTCTGAATTCTCCCAATCTATTTCCCTTTTCACCTTCTGGAAAACAATTTTGGTACCCTCTGCTGATACTGCCAGATAGTCGCCTTTATCTATACCAAATGTCTCTCTTAATGCTTTCGGAAGCGTTATCAAACCTTTTGAAGATACTTTTACCAGCATCTTTGCATCACCAATTATAACTTAGATTCTGAGAATATAAAGCTTATTGAAATCATCCACATTTAACTCCCTTGTCCCCCAGTTATTTATATTCATCATCTAAATATCCTAACTGCTCCTGTTCCATAAACCTCGAAAATTCATCCACTTGGTTTGTGAACGCATCGCTGAAGCCCTCCGTGTAATTTTTAATTTTAAGCACCGAAAGTTTATCCCGTTATTGCCACCTTAAAGTTAAGTTCACCAGCAAAAATTTTCTGCATTTTGACTTTTTCCTCGCTGACTTCCTTTACTATCCCCTTAATTCGTTCTACGGTATCTATCGGATAATACCTTTCTCCGCATTGCTTACAAACCCATGCTGGCACGCCTTTTACTACCACCACCTTCTCTCCCGCTTTTTTAATCACTTCTACTTCTTTTTCTTTGTTAGTTCTTTTATTTTGTTGTAGTTCATTTCACCCCTTCAAAAATTCACTAGCAATTACTAACAGAATAGGAGGACTTGTAGCCCATTTGCACATTTGTTCTTTTATTTTCATATTCTAAAATCCCCCTCCTTCAACTCTCTCGTCTTTAATTCATATTCTCTTATCTTCTCATAAGGCACCTCCGCTAACTTCTCCAGCCTTGGATTCATCTCATCCAGCATCCTCCATATCGCCTCTGTGCATAAGAACTTAATATCTCGCCCACTCATCTTTTGCTCAACGCAATATCCTGCCAGTTTATCATAAACTGAATCCTCCTCCAACCCAACCCCTTTCTTCTCCGTGTGTATCCTCAATATCTCCTTACACGCCTCTAAATCCGGCAGTGGTATCTCAATCTTCTTCCCGAACCTGCTCATTATCGCTTCGTCTATCGCTTCAGGCGTATTCGTTGCCGCAATCACCAGCACAAATTTCTTCTCACTTGTTTTTGACCCTAAACCATCCAGCTCCGCAAGCAATGTGGATAGCCCTCTTCTCGATTCTTCGTCTATATCAGCACCTCTGCTCAATGCAATCGAGTCGAACTCATCAATAAACACAACCGAAGGAGCTTCTTCTCTCGCTACATCAAACAAAGCAGACATTATCTTTGGGCTTTCGCCATAATATTTCGACAGCATCTGACTTACTTTCACATCGAAAAAAGTCGCATCTATGTTCTTTGCGACTGCCGCAGCCATCAGCGTCTTTCCTGTTCCAGGCGGTCCGTAAAACAAAATCGTGTTCCATGCTTCTATCGCCCTTGGCTTGTTCCCTATTATTCCGATCACAACCGACTTCTTTATCAAGTCCTTTACATTCTCTAAGCCACCAATACCATCCCAGGAAGGCAAGTTCCCCTTCTCCTTTCGCATGATGTTATCCCGGATATATTGTTCGAACCCTGCTTTTTGTTCACCTCCTTCTCGCTCTTTCTTTGTTTCGCTTACAC
>JAGGZZ010000063.1 GCA_021161765.1 Candidatus Methanophagales archaeon
CTTCTATTCCTTTCTTTTTGCTCCACCAAATCGCTAACGCTGTATTTATAGCGTTAGCGATTTGGTGGAGCAAAAAGAAAGGAATAGAAGTAGAGGTGATACCAAAGTTATCCGTGATGACAGCGGTATTTTTTGTCGTTTGTCTTGTCCACATACCAATAGGACCTACTTGCGTGCACTTTATACCCTAAAATAAACAAGGGAGAAAATGCAAAGTAGAGATAAGAAATTGGCAGTAATCCTGTCGGCAGCTACGGTTTTTGCAGTGCTAGTGTCAGCGTCGCCCGTAATGGCAGAAGAAGCAGAAGTTGTAAGGTGCTTTTCAACAACTTCCCCATCCCCAGGTGACGAATTCACTGTAACCTTAAGTATATCCGGTATCCAGATAGGAGGGATAGTTGAGACAATCCCGGATGGTTTCACCTTTCCAGAGCATCCTTCCGATTGTCAATACTACGAGGTTTCAGGGCAAAGAATAGCATTTTCGGTGATAGAGGAGACTACAGAGATAAAATATAAGGTGGTGGCGCCCTCCTCTGACATCGGAGCTTTCAGTGGTTTTTGGGAGGACTTTTTGAACAAAATTAATGGAATTGTGCAAGATGCGGATTATGACGAGGAAGAGGAGGAGGAAGATCTGGGAGCCACTCCAACTCCAACTCCAACTCCAAGTTCAAATGTAACAGGGTTTTCCATAGAGGCAGGGGAAGAAGCATCTTTGACTTTTGAAGGCACAGATTTAAACGTGTCAAAAATAAGCATAAAAGTGGATAAAAGCGTGAGCGGGGTTGAGATTGTAGTTCAAGAAAACACTAAGCCTGAAAATATCCCTGATGTATCAGGGATACCATATAACTATTTCAACATAACCGCTGTGAATCTGACAGCTAATGTGACTGCGAAGATAGAGTTCAAAGTGAATAAGCCCTGGATTAGTGACAATGACATCAATGAAACAACGATAAAGCTAAATAGATACAATGGAAACTGGACTGTTCTCCACACCTCTAAGCTCAGTGAAGACAAAGTTTCTTCTTATTTCGAAGCAGAGACCCTGGGATT
Organism: Candidatus Methanophagales archaeon; assembly: GCA_021161765.1. Classification (GTDB taxonomy): domain Archaea; phylum Halobacteriota; class Syntropharchaeia; order Alkanophagales; family Methanospirareceae; genus QEXZ01. Next base: position 1,063 of record JAGGZZ010000063.1, read on the forward strand.
TTCCTTATTTGCGATAAGCGGCGAGAAGAAGATTGGAGCATCGCCGACACCAACGCCAGAATTTGAAGAAACTCTTACCTCTATAACCACGCCAAAGCCTGAAGAAGAGGAACCTGCCTCAAATCATACTCCAACTGAACAAACACTTCCAGCGAAAACCTCTGCCAAAGAAAGAGATACAGGATTGACAATGATAGTAGCAGCGACCACAGCCTTAATAGCGGCTGTTGTTATAGCAACATATTTTGCAGTATTTAGAAGTAGAAGGAGAGGAGGTGAGAAAGAATGAGAAAAGTGTTATCCTGTCTCTTGGTGATGCTGCTTTTTGCCTCGTGTTTACCCTTGGCGGTTACAGCGACGGCTGCGCGACAAACAGGAATACCAGGAGATACCGATGAAGATGACAAACTAACAGAAGTTGAACTTGCGGGTGCTATCCTTTTATTTATGCTCGAAAAAGAAGGACGCCTCGAATTGAATGAGCTAAGAGATGCTGCACATGTCTATGTATATTGGGATGGAGAGCCGAGGACGATTGTGGATTCTGTTGATAGAACAGTGAGGATATACAAACCAATAAAGAGGGTAGTATGTACTTTTCCACACCATATTGAAGCGTTACGAACTCTTAAGGTATCAAAAGATACAATAGTTGGTGTTCCCTCGCGGTTGGATACCGTTTTTTTCCCAGAGTTCGCTGACGTAACATGTATTGGATTCTCAACCGGGCCTGATCTTGAGGCAATATTGGAGATAGATCCAGATATCGTTCTTCTTGCTGGTGATCTTGGCAGTAGTGCTATGGGTGACCCCGATGAGGACCAGGAACAACTGGAAGCTGCTGGTGAAACCGTAATCCGTTTTACCTTTAATCAAGTGGAAACGATTCCTGAAGAAATAGAAAAGCTTGGATACGTCTTTGAAAAAGAAGATGAAGCCGAAGAATTCATTGACTGGTATGAGAATATTCTGAATTCAATCAAAGGGAAAACGAGCGAGGTCTCTCCTGAGAATAAACCAACGGTATACTCTGAATACTTACCATACGCGATCTCTACGGCTGATGACGAGATAATTGCATTGGCAGGAGGCAAAGATGTTTTTGAGGGTAAAAACGGAGATATAAATAAAGAAGAAGTAATGTTTGAAAAACCGGATATTATAATCAGAGTAGTATGGGGAATATTTGCGGCTGTTGGGGGTTATGGTCCGGATGCTGATGATACAGCAGCTTTAAAGGAAGTAAGAGATGATATTATGAGCAGAGAAGAATTGCAGAATGTAACGGCGGTGAAAAATGAGAGTGTTTACATAATAACCTCTCACATCTGGACTTATTTGCCTTACAGCGGAAACAAAGCTCTTATAGGTCTATGCTACTTAGCAAAATGGTTCCATCATGTGCTCTTTCCTGATACAGAGCTCGACCCTAAAGCAATACATCAGGAATATCTGACAAGATTCCAGGGACTGGACATTGATTTGGATGATAAGGGGGTGTTTGTGTATCCTGAGAAAAAGGGGTAAATGTGGGAGATAAACACCTTCAGCTTTGCAAAAGCCGTTTAGGGAAAAGTGCTTTGTGGAAAGAAAAAGAAAACATGCCCCTAAAAGTAGAAAAAGATGTGGTGCGAATCCACGAGGGGGCTGAGGAAGAAAGAATGTTTTGCGCCGATGTGAGGCGCAAGGATGTAAATACGAAAAACGAAAAGGAGGGGATAAAAAATGAATAGGAGACACAAAAGGGTATTGTGTGGAATGTTAGCATTGTTTGTCGCGGTGTTAATAGTAGCATCGGTGTCCGAGGCAGCATACGGCCAGAAGAAGATATTGGTAGACCTGACACACGCAGAGCGAATTTCTATGGATAGCATGACTTCACCGAATCTGGACATATCAAGTAACAATAGAATCTTCAACTGGACGGATTGGGCGGACTACATGAGAGGAGAGGGATATGCAGTAGATGTGTTGACAGAAGGACCGATAACCGTGGAGAAGCTTGGAGACTACTGTGTGTTGATCATTGCAGAGCCTGATGTAACAGTAAGTGGACCGGCATACTTCACAACTGATGAGTGCACCGTAATCAAGGAATTTGTTGAAGACGGGGGAGGACTTCTTTTGATGGGCACCCAACTCGTTGGTGGAAGTTCAATGGATGAGTTCATAGCCGACTATTATACGGTCTATCATTACCCGGAGATCCATAATGCTCTGCTTGAGAATTTGAGCGTTGGCATGAGATTCGCCGAAGGTATGATGGGTCCTGATCCGTACGATGTGATGGCTGATGATGGTATCGTGGATCATGCTGGGGGTCCAAAAGGGAACATCTGGATACACGAAGGAGACAAGTCACATCCAATATGGGATAATGTAACCGACGGCAAGTTCGCTTATTGGCATGGATGCTCCATCAATGTGACAGATGAAAGCATTGTGAAGGTAGCAACTGGAGACGATGACACCTATACGAGCGTGAAAAATATGGATTACAGCCCGATCGTAAAACCATCTGGCAGCTATCCTGTTGCAATAGCTGCTACTGACTACGGCAATGGATGGATAGTAGCCTACGGTGATGCTGGTTGCTGGCAAGGTAAAGTAGAATGCATGGGAGGAGCGGTATTCACTGATCCTAAATATCACGAGCAAGAGCTTGCACAGAATATTATAGAATATTTAGCAGGACCGATTCCAACAGGAAATATAACAGTATTAGCAAGAATATCTGCGGATAGTAATGGAAACTTTACGTTCTCCAACCTCACTGCTGGAAGCTATACTGTAACATCGGTGCTATTTTCTCCAATGGGTTGGTGGACGATGGGAAGTGTAAATACTACTATAGTAAAGGGAGAACTGCTTACCGATGCAGATACATGGCTAACCACAGCCGAGGAAGAAGCGGTAAACGAAATATTGAATGCAACGGTAGATCCAAGTGGTTTGGTTGGTACGAGTTCAATTTCTGGTAGAGTGCTTGCACAAACACCTTTCGGCACAGTCCCTGGAGCAAATGCAACGGTCGTTATAGCCCAAACAGGTTTCTTTTTTGATACTGGCACTCCAGTTAATCCCTACCCCTGCATTTTTGGTGTGCATAACGGAACATTTGTGGTAACACATCCGGTAGCAGTAGAAAGAATGTACACCTATGCTTGCACGGGAACCGGTGGGCATTCAGAATTTGTCAAGATTTGGAATACCACGGGATGGGATGTGAGTGCTACCTGGAATGGCTATACAGGAGATTGGCACACAATCGTTTTCAGCGAGCCTTTCACGCTAAAAGCTGGCGAAACATACAACTACACAATAAGAACAGGCTCTTATCCGCAGATTCATCACATTGATGAATTAGATGCAGACGGTGGGACAATCAGATGCACAAAGTTCGTAGACGCAAATGGGAAGGTATACAACAATTGGATTCCAGCGATAAGGTTGGAGGGAAGTTAAAACTCCCCCTCTTCTTTATTTTTTGAAGGTGAAAAAAATGAAAATCATTTGTATCTCAACGGTTGCGACTCCGGCACTTGCTGAAGCAATGAATAAGCTGAACAATGATTTTTCGCTCGATGTAAAGTTTAAAATATACTACCCGAACCAAATCAACGAAGATGAAATTGAAGAGGAAACCGTAAAGAATGATTTGAGAACCTCAGATATCGTTTTGATTGACATGGGCGGTGGAGGAGCGAAATCCAGCGAGGTCATTTATGATGCATTAAAGGATGAGAAAAATATCGTGTTAAATCTTATGGGTCCCATGGGCAAGCTGATGGAGATAACAAGATTAGGCTCTTTCTCAGGTGGAAAAATTGCAGCGCGAGTAAAAAACGCTGATGAAGTAGAGAACCCAGAAGAACTTTTGAAGAAAATGGAACGAGTTCAAAATATGGTGGAGACGGCAGGAAAAGTATTACCCGTTAAATCCTTAAGAGATGCGAGAAATTATATCAAGGTAACTAAATATTGGAGGTATGGTGGGAAGGACAATTATTATAATCTGTTTCTTCTTCTTCTCAGAGAATACTTTAAATACAAGTTGCCAAAGGCAAAAGAACCGTTTGAATTCCCAGAAAAGGGCATCTATCACCCTGCATACGGTCATTTTACTGACTTAGAGAGATTCATTGCAAAATCCGGTTTCAACGAGGATAAACCAACCATTGGGGTGCTTTTTTACGGTGGAATGCATTTTGATCCAAGTATTACAACAGTAAAGGCATTTATAAATGAATTCAGTGATTTCAACGTTATTCCTGTTTATTCCAATGGTATTCACAACTTAAGGGCAATAAGAGAATATTTCTTACATAACGGCAAGCCTTCCGTTGATGCAGTAATCAATCTAATGTGGTTCAGGATAAATGGAGGTCCTCTTGGTGGAAACCCAGCTTTGACCACAGAATTACTAAAAGAGTTAAACGTGCCATTCTTTGCTCCTGCACCTATGCTCATGCGAGATGTAGAAAAATGGAAGGAATCGCCAACAGGTCTTTCGCCACTGGAGATCATCACTGCCGTGGTCTGGCCAGAACTCGATGGATGCATTGAGCCCATACCATCCTGTGGAATGCAGGATATAATGGTCGGTGAGATAGAGTCAAAGGAACTCTCACCAATTGACGACCGTGTTGAACGCATTGCTGGCAGGCTCAAAAATTGGGTCGAACTGAAGAACAAGCCCAATAATGAAAAGAAAATCGCCATCGTCATTTATAGCTTTCCACCCGGTGAAGGGAATATAGGAAAAGCGGCTTATCTCGACGTTTTTCAATCTGTAAAACGTTTGCTGGAACATCTGAAAGGGAGTAGATATACTGTGGAGGTTCCAGAGAAAGAATTAACTGATTTATTTGAGGAGATGGAAATCGTAAACTCGGGAACCTGGTTCAGAGAAGAGGAAACGCTGGGGAATTGTTATTCTATTGATCTAAAAGATTATCTCGAATTTTTCCACTCGTTGCCGAAGGATGTGCAAAAAGATGTTATAGCAGATTGGGGCGAGCCTCCAGGAACGGTAA
>JAGGZZ010000017.1 GCA_021161765.1 Candidatus Methanophagales archaeon
CTCGCTTTCGCTCACACTCTAAATCACTCGCGTTAGTTCACATGTATGGGGACAAGAAAGTGAAAGAAGAACTTGAGAAAGCGAACAGAATATTCAAAAACTCTTTTCTACCCTATGATTCTCTCACAGTGAGGATTTGATTTTCTTCTCAAGCTTCTTCGCAAATTCTAAATCAGTAAATGCCTTTAATCTTTTGATTGTGGTGTCATAAACATCAATTTGCTCCTCTTCCAGTGTCTCTGCATAATTTGCGGCTCGATCAATTTCGAGTCTTTTACATACCTCAGAACCGTTAATAAATGCCTGCATACTTCCTTTCCAACCCCTCTTCGCCCACTCTGGTTACAATCCCCTCTGTTTCTTTCGCAAGTTCTAAAGGGTCAAAGGGTTCAAACTCCGGCGTTAGATACCGTTGATATGCATCTTGCATCTTGCATCCTGCATCCCCGTCCACCACCCCCCGCGCGCAAGCTTTCACCGCATCATATCTTCCATCACTCTTCTCAACAATCCTTTCCTCCTCCTCTCGCTGTAATCTATTATCTTCTCCTTTTTTATCCCGCTTCGCTCTTTCGCTATCCTTATCGCTAAGTCACGCCCACCGAGATGGTCGATCAATCCCACTTCTTTTGCTTCTCTGCCCAGATACACCTTACCCGTGGATAAATCCTTCACCTTTGCATCGTTCATGTCCAAACCCCGGTTCTTCACTATGGCGCTCAAAAAGCTATCCTGAATCTCATCCAATTCCTTCTTCATCAGCTCGCGTTCTTCTTCCGTCGACTTCTCATACGGCAGTCCCAAGCCCTTATAGATGCCTGTTTTTAGCGTCTCCACGTCTATGCCAAATTTCTTCATTAACTCTCCGATGTCGGGTCTTATGCTCATAACGCCTATGCTCCCCACTGTGCTCAGCTCATCCGCGACAATTTCGTCGCATGCACTCGCAACCCAGTAAGCGCCTGAAGCCGCATGTTCCCGTACCCACGCTATTGCGGGCTTATCCATATTTTCTATGCAAGTTGCTATCTCCTTTGATGCAAAAGGCGTCCCCCCGGGCGAATTTATCTCAAATATCACTGCTTTTATCTTCCTCTTCTTCTCTGCTTCCTCTATGTCACTTATTACTTCAGTAGACGCGGTCATGAGCCCGAAAGCCGACTCTTCTGACGTAATCATTCCCTTTATCGGAATTATCGCAATTGCTCCTTTTTCTTTCATTTTACGCATGTTTTTATATTATCAAGAAGTATCAAAAGTATCTTCTTACTATATGCTTTTTCATTTAAATTTTCGATTCTCATAATAATATCTGCCTGAGCTATTTTTCACTTCTAACAACAGGCGCAACAACGTCATAGGTGTTCCTCGTTGTCAATGATTTTTTCCAGTTCGGTTACCAAAGGCGGAATGTCCTCTTCGACAGTCCTCCAGACAATGTCAAGGTCAATGTCGTAATAGCCATGGATTAGTCGGTTACGCATTCCCACAATCTCATTCCACGGAACATTAGGATATTTCGTGCGAAACTCCGCGGAGACACCGACGGCCGCCTCACCGATAATCTCTAACAGATGGACAAGCGACAGATTCAGCATTCGATCAGTATCCAGGTCGAAGCGACTTTTTCCAGTAGAAAATTCCAGAACTTCACGAGCGGCATCCAGTATGTGACGAACACGAACCAAATCAGTCTTCGACATACAACTCCTCCGCCGTGGCTAGCACATCATCACGAAAGTATCGGCTCAAGTCCCGAGGGGTTCTCAAATCGACCTTCTGCCCTTTAAACACGGAAGAAAGTTCCTCTTCCATTCGAACCAGACCGAAGAGACCGGGAACATGGACGGAGTCGAACTCAACGAGTATATCAATATCACTATCGGGTCTAAAATCATCACGTAAAACAGAGCCGAAAAAAGCCAGTCTCCGGATATGTTTTCGCTTACAGAATTCGGCAATCTTCCGTTTTGATATTCTAATACGTGGTTTTTTCTTCTTCGTCTTCCTGTCAAAATTCTCTATTTCTTCCGGTATCGTATTCATTTTTATATCACCTCCTCTATTCATTACTATAAATGTCTTTAGTATTAAATATAACCATCGGTTTTTAAATTTTTCGATAACAAAACAGAAATTGTAAAATGAACGGATTGCCAGATCGAATAACCAACTGGATACGCGAGAAAGTAAAAGAAGCAGATGCCGAAGGTGTAGTAGTGGGAATGAGCGGCGGACTCGATTCCTCTGTCGTTGCGGCATTATGCAAAAAAGCATTCCCTGATACCTCGCTTGGTTTGATATTGCCCTGCTTCTCCTCGAAAGAAGACGTGGAGCATGCGAGAATGGTTGCAAAGAAATTTGAAATAGAGACGAAGGAGATAGACCTCTCGGATATTTTCAAATCCTTTTTGAACACATTAGAAGAGCGAGGATACGATGTTGAAGACAAGAAAATCGAAATGGATATTCCCGTAGCTAACCTTAAACCACGTCTCAGGATGATTTGCCTCTATTACTTCGCTAATAAGCTCAATTATTTAGTTGTGGGTACCGGGAACAAGAGCGAACTTTCGATTGGCTATTTTACCAAATACGGTGATGGCGCTGTGGACCTGCTGCCGCTTGGCGACTTGCTGAAAACCGAAGAGAGAAAATTGGCACAGGAGCTTGATATTCCGGAGGCAATAGTAGATAAAGTGCCGAGTGCTGGACTGTGGAAAGGCCAAACAGACGAATCCGAGCTTGGAATGAGTTATGATATGCTGGATAAAACCCTCTTAGCATTAGAAATCGGGAATCTCAGTGGTTGCGACCCGGAATCCGTAAAAAAGGTAAAACGGATGATAGATGTTTCGCGACATAAAAGAGAAAATATAGCGGTGTTCAAAAAATAATTTGACAATGTCTCATTTCAAATTACCGCAGAGAGCGCCGAGTACGCAGAGTTTTAAGACTGTTCCAATCATGGTAGTGCCATAGATTATGTTGTTCACCACGGAGACACCGAGAATCCGAGAACTTATCAATTGGGATTTTGGTATCTATTCTTAATTCTCACAGGTATTCTTCATTTTTTCCTCCTCCGTGTCTCTACGTTTTTTCTTTATGCCTTTGCGTTCTCCGTGTACTCTGCGGTGAAATTTAAGGATTTAGCAATTTCACTATAAAATTCGGCTGTGTCGTCGGGCTTTATTCGTTTCTTTTTTCTTCAAGAACGTCCTTTCCCCAGTTGCCACATCCACGCACGCTATTCCTTTTTCTTTACGCACTTTCACAACCGAAAACACTTTATCTCCTATTTCCACTTTCTCCCCTTCCGTGAACGCAGGAAGCCGGACAGAAAAAGACACCCGGTATACATTCCTGCCGTCTTTCTTCCCATATAATTTCCGGCTCTCCGAAAAACCACCACCTAATTTCTTCACTATCTGCCTCGAAATCCTGCGACCGCATTCCATACTGCTGACGTATATGTCCAGCCCCTCCTTCAACTTCGTTTCTTTAGATATAAAATCCGCATCTCCTAACCTTGAATACGCAATCTCCTCTGCCATAGTGAGTTCTTCATCTGCTGGAATTCTATCGTCTGCTCTTATTTGTACTATACCCGCGTAATATCCTCCCGTTATCCTACTACACCGTTCACAAGTCCCCCTTTTCAAACTAACTGCTGTTTCTCCCCTCTCTTCTATTTCTACTCCTTTTATCTCTGCTTTTACCCTCAAAGGCACAATCATCCGGTTCTCGGTATCTTTTAGCTCGTTCCCCCCCAATACTTCCACACGGACGTTACATTCATGCCCGTACCGCTCTCGTATGTCTTTTCTTATCGCATCCGTAACCACTTCCTCTATGCTCGTCCGCTCTTTTCCTGCTCCTTTACCCTTGAAATATCCGCCACAAATCTCACACACGTTTACACGTATCGGTATCGCTAATGTTTCAGCATCAATTAACCTTATCCCTTTCGTGAAGCACGCTCGGCATAAAGAATCAAAAAGTTCATCTGTTTTTTTTCCGCATTTAGGGCAAAATTTACTCCACCTCTCTTTATCGCCACTGCTCTCTTTCATATCGCTTTGTTGTATATAACGTATAACGTCCTTTTATTCAAGACACAGATTTACACGGATTTACGCAGACTTATTCACGTTTAGCATTGTTGGTTTTTATCGTCTATCTGTGTTAATCTGCGTTAATCTGTGTTAATCTGTGTCTTTAATCTATTCCCTTCTCTTTACCATCACGCATACGTCATGCACTACTTTTATGCCGTTCTGAACGCAAAACGATATTGCACGCTCGGATTCCGACCCGGGCTGCATCCATACTCTTTTTAGTCCTAAATCCCTGCATTCCACGACTATCTTCTCCGTTACTTTTGGCGGGACTACGGTATCTACAATGTCGGGTTTTTCGGGCAGTTCGCTCAGCGAATGATAGCATCGGTCGCCTAAAACTTCGTCAATGTTCGGGTTCACGGGGTAAACTACGTAACCTGCTTCTTTCAGGTCTTTGTATACCCGATGCCCGTATTTCGCGGGGTTGCTCGAAACGCCGATGACTGCAAAAACGTTCTGTTTGCGCAGGAAGTCAGCTATCTGGTCGGTGTTCATTTTGGACGCTTTGTTTTGTTCTTGTACATAATGTATAGCTTCTTTCTATTTAAGACACAGATTTACACGGATTTTCAATATTTCTTAATACAGCAGTTCTTATGCTTCTTACAGGAGCAAGTTCGGATTGAGGACTGGCTGCATTTGATACAGGTCCTTTTAGTTCCTTTATGATCAGGGGGCCATTATTATCACCGAACCACTCGGCGTAAAATTTGGGCTTTTCCCATCCATACGCAATTACAGCCACAAATTCATTTCTTCTTTCGGAGGTTTCTTTTTGAAAGAAAGGTTTGTTACCAATCATAATCGTATACTCTTATCCAATCATAAAATTCATCTTCATCCGCACTAAAATATGTCCTAAGTCGCATCTCAAACCATCCAACATCTTTGCACACGTCTTTTATCTCCTCCAAATCAACATCCGTGATAAAACCTTCTTTCTTGATAAACGTAAAGAAATCGGAGATAGCTCTAAGAAACGATTTAATCTCGGACATTCTGGGATTCATAAACTTTCTAATATACCAATTACCCAAAAATGTCCTGATTGTATCCCCTGTAACTTCCAGAATACTCAACGCATCGTCATAGACAAATAGATAATCCATTACAAAGTAAGCTGCCAATTCGGCTCGTTTAGCAGCAGTGCTCTCTTTCAGTCCTTTGTCCTTCTTCAAATATTCATAGAAAAGGTCGAAAATTATTTGGGACCTTTTCCACTGTTTGTCATACTCCTCTTCTGAATTATCTTCCTTGATGCATTCGAAATGTTCGCTCTTTAGCTTTTTCATCTTTAAATTTTACTTTCATAGTAACCTAAAAAATAAAAAGGAGGGGGTGAGGGGAAAAACACCCCCTGGTTTTTTTTATTATTCCATTACTTTCCTAAGTGGTGCAATTATCCGTGGATACCCCACGGCCATCATGTGGCATCCCGCAGCCGGCGTTCCCTTTAGATGCTCCAGAAACCCGGTGAAGAATTCTATGTTTACCCTGTCCACCTCTTCCTTCCTCTTCTCCTTGTCCTTTATCTGTTTCGTCGCCCTCATGTTCTCTAAATAATCCGGTGGCACGTCCACACCGGCGACGTATTTATCGAAGAAATCCGCCTGTCCAAAGGTTCTCGCGGGGAAAATCCCGACCAGAATCGGGACGTCCGTCTTCCCCAGCTCGTTAAAGAACTTATCCAGCACGTCCGTGTAGTAAACGACCTGAGTTTGCAGGTATTCGACACCGGCATTGATCTTTCGCCGCACCTTGCCAACTTCCGCCTTTAAATGCGCCGCTCCGGGTGCCGCAGCACCACCCACGTGCAGTTTCGGCGGGTCCGCGATGTCATTACCTGCAAGGTCCTTGCCCTCGTCCACTACTTTTCGTATCATGTGTATCAGCGTGGTCGAGTCCAGGTCGAAGACAGGCTTTGCATCCGGCGTATCGCCAAGCGAAACGTGGTCACCAGCTAACGCTAAGATGTTCTTTATCCCTAACGTGCCGGCACCAAGCACGTCGGATAGCAGCGCCATGCGATTCCTGTCCGCACACCGTAACTGGTAAACGCACTCCATGCCCGTCTCTTTTTGGATTTTATACGATGCGGCAAGGCTGCTGACATAAGCGAAACTCTGCGGATTGTCGGTTACGTTACAGGCTACCACTAAACCCAGCAACTCCTTCGCCATCTCTATCGGCTCGTTGACGTTACCTGCTTTCTCCGGTTCTAACTCGCCTGTGAACACGTATTTCCCTTCTACCAATTCTTTCATCAAATCGCTATAAACTTCATCTGTCATTTTTTTCCATCACACTCCTCACTCTTTTTTGGCTTCCTCTTCTTCGGCTGGTGGCTTAGCGAACATCAGAGATGTGTACCCCTTGATGGTATTAAGGTTCATCATAGCGCCCATCATGTCCTTCATACCCATAGGCTTTTCCAGCTCGAATAGTCGCGGTCTCTTCATTTTACTCCATTCGTGCGGGTCACGCATCTGCTCGAACGCATCGAGTGTGCCGAGTTTCTCCATCCGTTTGTATATCTTTACCCAGGCGCAGTCCTTATCGGGATCTATTTCACATTTATCGCCTTCTCGCACGCCACCGCAGGGACCGTTCATCAATCCCTTTCCGCAGGCAGTCAGCGGGCAGATACCCGCGGTTTTGCCCAGTTCACACATTCCGCAGGACTGACAGGTCTCCTTAAGTTTTTTAGGACCGCCGCCCATAAGCCCCAGTGGGTCGTTTACCGGATAAACTTCCTTCGCAATGCCCATCACTTCATCCGTATACTCGGTTACCACCTGCACACCGTCACCGCAGCTCATTACCATAATCGCATCGCAGTTCTCAATGGCACGTCGTTTTTTTTGCAGAAATATCGAACACTTATCAGTTTCACATGCCTGCATACCCAAAGGCATGACAATTTTGGCGAGTACTTCTTTACCTTCCTTCGTAAGTTTCTCCGCCATCTCATTCACCGCTTTCTTGTCACCGGTATGATAGAACGTAGCACAGCCACCACAACCCATTACTACTACCTTCTGTTTCCCCTCAAGATAACCCAGAATCTCCTCCATAGGCTTTTGTTCTTGTGCAATCATTTTACTTAGGTTACACCTCCATTAATAGGCAAATCAGAAAGATAGGACTATATAAACTTTTCTATTTTTGTTCCTGTTACAAATCGTAAAAAAAAGAAAAAAAAGAATATTTTGTTTGTTACGTGGCTTCTCTTCTTCACTCTACCACTTTCTTGAGTTCTGGTATTATCCGCGGGTATCCAACAGCCATTATGTGGCATCCAACAGCCGGCGTTCCCTTTAGATGCTCCAGGAACCCGGTGAAGTATTCTATGTTGACTCTGTCCACTTCCTCCTTCCTCTTCTCCTTGTCCTTTATTTGTTTCGTCGCTTCCAGGTTTTTAAGGAAATCCGGTGGAACATCTACACCAGTCACGTTCTCATCGAAGAACTTTGCCGCACCGTAACTCTTTGCCGCCACCCCCCCAACCAGAAACCCAGTCCCAAAACCACACCCTCCCACACCCCCCCAACCACCCCCCCCA
>JAGGZZ010000246.1 GCA_021161765.1 Candidatus Methanophagales archaeon
CAGGGTGCAGCCCATCATCTCCGGCTCTTTATGCTTGAAGCTCCTACCTGTGACATCCCCCACAATCTCACTGCCTCTGAATACTTCGGGTGCCCATTCGTCCGTGGTGGCGAGAACGCCCGAAGGTGCAACCGCAGCCATTCCTTTATGTCCGGAACCCACAACGAAGTCCGCACCTATTTTCTTACCGTTTACGGGCACCATGCCCACGGAATAAGCGCCATTGTAAAGAAAAGGGATGTCGTATTCCTTCGCAACCTTCCCAACGCCATACACGTCGTGTTCGTTTCCGAACCGGTAATCAAAGTGCTCGATGATAATCAGTTTCGGTAGTCTTCCCAGTTCCTCCTTCACGTTATCTATTTTTTCTGCTACTGCATCACCGGTAATTATGTTTTTCTCACCGGAGGGCACTTCTTTAATTACGCCGCTGGCATTTTCTACTGCTAAGAATTCCGTGTAATGCGCCAAATCAGAAACTATCACGACGTCACCTTTATCAAGCAGTGACGAAGCGACAGCCTGGAAACCACGTCTCGCACCCGGTACAACCCTTGCTTCGTCCATACCCACGAAATCAGCTAATTCCGCATGGAATTCATCCACCGGTGGTTTTCTAATCTTATCAAGCCTGCCCTCCAGACACTTATCGCAGACGGAATATCCATCACCATAAGCAATAAGTGCTTTTCGCGCTTCTGCCGTTAACCGCCCACCTGGTTGAATGGCATTGATGTTTATGTATTCTTCTTCTCTTGTTCTTAGTTCTATTTTGTCCTCAATGTATTTGAGCGGGGTGCCTTTACCCTCTTTTAATTCGTTTATTATCGTCTCTACACGGGCTATGCCGCCCAGGAGCTGCTCTTCTTCGTTTTTGTTGAGTCCGGTGGGTAACGCCTGTCTGAATATTTCTCGCAGGTCTTCAAGTGCAAACAGCGCTTCGTATATTTTTCTTGCTCTTATGTTCATTTTTTGTTGTCTATTCTACCAACTTCAAACAAACAAGCCAATTTTTCCCGTAAAGGGATTTTTAGCCAAGGCAATTACTTTATTCGCTAGGCCTTTAGCTTTTATTCTTTTAAAATGACCCACGGTATTTGACATTCCTTTTAAAAAAAACCTCTGATGCATTCCTTCACTCTTCCAATCCTTCATCTTCTATCTCGACTTCTGCTTGCTTGATTGCCTCCATAATTTTATCCTCATAATCTGAAACAGACATCTCTCCATTCACAGCCGATATTTCTACTTTTACATTCACCTTATTGAACTTGTTTTTAATGAAAGGTATTACCCTTACGATATCGGATAATTTACCCGTAGGAACGCCCAATGTCAAGTGGATGGTATGATACTTTTTGCCATACTCCTCCTTTTTAACTTCCTCCTTATCCTTGACCTCCTCCTTACCAGTAAGTACATCTTCCGCTGGTTTATACTTTTCTTCTGGGATTTTGCACAAATCAGCGCTTATCAAAATCTCTCCCTCTGTTAGCTCAGGAGAACATTCGACTTTGAAATGCCGACATACAGATTTTCCATTTTCTACATCGCCAAGTCCAAACAATCCTTGCCTGATACCTTCTTTTATACAATTTCTAAGCACTTCATCTGAAACAATCCTGAACACACCGGGTGTTTTAAAGAAGGATTCGAGAATGTTCTTTGTCTCAACGTAATCTCTATCTTTGAGATATTTTTCCCTGAGAGACAGAGGTGCAAGTTTTTCAAGGATTTGACCTTCACTTCTCAACCTTTCGTATATCTCTCTATCTATGGTAGTCTCTGCCCCGTAAGTAGGAACACCTAAGTCAATTTCTGTAAAGTTATCCTTTGAAGGAAGAAAAACAATGCGGTAGAGATTCCTTAAATGCTCTTTAGCTTCATTTTCCGCCTTTTTTATTTTATCTTTAACTTCCCTCTTCTGCTCAGGAGTCAAACTAAGGTTTTTATCTGCTTCTAAAAGTTGCCAAGCGAGTTTTCTCTTCAAGAAACTTTCAAAGTTTATTCTTTCTGAGTCCAAAGGACAAAGGAAGAACAAAGTATTACGATACACCCTTGGACGCTCTCCGTAATTCTCCAATAACTCTTTGCATCTCTCTTCATTCTGGCTTTTCTGCAGGATTAATTTCAATCGCTTCGTATCAGGAACGTCTTTAGAGTTACCTGGCCAGAGAAATACTTCAAAATACTCTTTTTTGAGGTTGTTCGTTAAAATGTCTTTTTCCTCTGTTTTAAGTTCTTCATCACCTATGCTTTCCATTTTGTTCAAGAGAATGCGATTCAAATTCGGCTGGTTTGTAAAGGAGAATTTGCCATCGGACTGGATGAAAAACAGGTTCTCTTTTAATTTCGAGACTGCCTCTACAATTATACTGCTTGGGACGGAAATATCGGCTGAAGAGAGTTTTATCTCATTAATAGTTGCTCCTCTTTCGGGACCACCAGAGAAAGAATGCATGAAGATAGTGGTTGATGCCTTTGTTCCAAAACAAAAAGAGGTATGAGCATCTCCAAGGTCTTTATCTACCTTCTTAGCACCTGCATCGCTTGATGTGATGTCCGCAGCGATAACGCTATTATATTCAGGTCCAATGTATCTCAAAAGTTCTCCTTTAATCTTGTCATTGCTCAATTCAAAATCAGCCAATTTAATAAATGAGTTTTTGGAAGACTTCAATGAATACACGACCAGAGAAAGAAGCCTGAGCACACCCCTTGTTCTTTGAAAAGTGGGAAAAGAGCCCCATCTCTTGTAGAGCACATCTATAACATCAGGTTGAAAAGGATAGCTCCTCATATACCGTTCACGATAACTTGACCTCTCCACTCCTTCTGGAAGCATCTTCTCTCTTTCTGCATAATCCAAGAATTCCTCTATGATTTCTCTTGCTCCTTCTTCGTTAACAGTACTGAAAAGTCTGCTTCTAATCACCGGATATATTTCCTCATCGTGGACGGGTGTGTAAACTTTTTCCATCCGCCCGGACCTCTCCTGGAGCTGGTTGAGAAGCCTCTGTTCGTGCTCATCGTAATGCGAGCCAGAAGGATATGTGAGAATCAGAATGGTTTTGTCAAGAGTTCTTACAGTATCGGTTAAACGCCGCATGAAAGTTAGCACCTGCGAAGCTAAAGTTGAATCTTCAACTTTTATCCCAGAAGCCGCAATTACATACTCCAGTATTTCATCCATTAAAATCAGCAAGGGTTGATGTGATGCAAAGAGGTCTCTTAATTTTTCACCCCCAGGTGAGGTTCTGCCTTTTAATTTCTCAACATTTCCTGTAAGTTGCGATTCCATTTCCTCCCACGGGGTTGTTTCTTTTGTGTCAAGGGCATTTCCGTCAATCACCACAACATTTACTCCCCATTCCTTTGCCTTGTGATAAAGAGCAATCAAGGAATGTGTTTTTCCACCCCCAAAAGGAGTTTGAAGTTGAATAATGGGGTCTCCACCTTCGCCTTTGAGTCTTTTCTCCGCAATACCCAGGAGACTTTTTAATCCCTCTGTGAGATAAGTTTTCCTGAAAAAGGTGTTTGAATCACGATAATCCTCCGCCGCCCTGCTTTTATATACTTCCCAGAGGTTAGCGGCGAAAACGTCCATCGTAAGCCTTCCTTCAAGTATATCTCTGTGCGGTATGGCAATCGTAGAAAAAGGTTTCATTCAAACAACCTCCTTTGTATAGTTGTTTGTTTTACCTCGTTTATTAATCTTTCCTTTCCCGAGAGAAAACCATCAAGCAATTTCTTCTCTTTGCTTTCTAGCGGTAATGTCTCAGATATTGCCTGAGCAACTCGGTAAAAAGCATCTTTATTCCCCCAACCAGTTTCTGCAAGTAC
>JAGGZZ010000197.1 GCA_021161765.1 Candidatus Methanophagales archaeon
CTTTAGAAAAGTTTAATCAAAATGCTTCGCGGAAAGAAACCTTTACTAAAGAAATGAACTGAAACTTTTCTTTCAAAACGAAACCTTTACTAAAGAAAGAAAGCAGCAATGGGAATAAAAGAAGAAGCAGTTGGTGAAGCCATAAATCTCGGCTCCGGTAAGGAGCACAGGGTTATAGATTTGGCGAATATGGTGAACGAGCTTACGGGTAATGAAGCGGGGATTAAATACGTAGAAAGAAGAGACTGGGACGTTAAGACAAGATTACTATCATCTATTGAGAAGGCGAAGAGGTTATTGGATTACAAGCCGCAGATGGAATTCGAGGATGGTTTGAAGAAGGTGCATGAGTGGTTCGTTGAAAACTGGGAGGACATAGATAAAAGTGCGGAGTTTTAAATAAGTTTGAGAAGGCGTATGAAGAACTTTTGAGAAGAGGGTTGGTGGAAGAATGAAAGGATTTAAACTTGTGTCGGGTATTGGTGCAGTAACGTGAGGATTAAAAGATTAAATTGGGATAAACGCAACGTTTTCCATATTGCTCGCCACGGGATCACAGTGAAAGATGTAGAAGATGTATGTTCTGGTAAGCATGTTGCACGAAAAGTAAAGGATAGATATCTCATATTCGGTGAGACAGAAGCAAGAAGATATATCTTTATCGTGCTCGAGAAAACGGGAGATAATTTCAGACCGATCACAGCTCGTGATATGAGTGAAAGCGAGAAAAGGATATATAAAAAGAAAAAGAAATAGATAAATAAAATGTCAGAAATGAAGCCAATACCAAAGTTCAAGTCGGATGAAGAAGAAGCGGCTTTTTGGGACGGGTTTGACACCGCGGAAATCCTGGAAAAGGGAGAAGAAGTCGAATTGGAGTACAAACCTGAACCTGAGGAGGAGGATATTTGCATCCGGTGTGGTGAGAGGATGGTAGAGAGAAAGCGGGATATTGATGTGCCGGGCGAGGAGATAACGATTCACGTCAAAGAGTATTACTGTCCGAGGTGTAAGAAATCGAGGTTAGGGTCTGCGGAGGCTAAAAGATTGTCGGAGATTTTGGTTGGGCTACTGGGGGAAAGAGGCGGGAAAGAAATCGAAAGAGACACCGAAGTGTATAAAGATAAAGAAGGATATTTTGTGAGAATCCCAGTCGAAATTGTGAAAAGTTTAGATGTCAATGAGAAGAAAAGAACCAGGATTTGGTGCATGGGTAAAAGAATAATCCTGGAAATTGGATGATGGGTTCGTATAGTTGTCAAAGACCCGCTAAACAGCACAGGGTTATAGATATGGCAAATATGGTGAATGTCCTCTCCGGTCAAACTTTAGGAAAGTTTGATCATCAAACCTTTAAAAAAGGTTTAATCCAAACTAATGCATTTAGGAAAAGTTTGACTAAAAATGCTGCGCAAGCTTCGCAGAAAGAAAGTGTTGAAGAAGCAAAAAGGAAAGGCTTTTATTATAGGGGGTTGTGATACTATAATCACAGAAAAACATGGTGCCGAATCTGAATTGAGCGATGCGATGCGATGATAAGGCGGTCGGCACTGGTCAGCGGGAGCTGTCCATAAACCTTTCTTTAAAACTTTTAAGAAAGGTTTTATCAAAAATGCTTCGCGGAAAAGAAAGCTTTACCAAAGAAATGAAGAGACCTTTTCTTGGAAAGAAAAGGTTTACCAAATAAAGATTTTCTTTTAGCACAGGTTTTCTTTTGTAAAAAGAAAAAGTGTGTTGACAGGGATATGCTAAATTTTACATTCACAAAAGATATAAACCACGCAATTGAAAACTCCGACATCTCTTTCATCTGCGTCCCAACACCAGAAAGAGAAAATGGAGAAATAGACTTGAGCTACATAAAAGAAGCAGCGAAAAATATCGTTGGTCTTGACCCAAGAATAGGTAGATATGGAACCGTGCATGGAAAAGCATTTGGAGATTTATATACATCAGAGAGGAATAAGCATTAAATAGCGATAAAAGAAATATGAGCGAGAATTTATTAGAATTAGTTAAAAAAGGAGAATCAGAAGAAGTAGAATTTAAAAAATCAACCGCTCAATTAGATAGGGCTTTAAAATCCGTTTGTAGTTTCTTGAATCACAAAGGGGGAAAAGTTTATTTTGGCATAAGCAAAGGTAAAATAGTTGGGCAGGAGGTTTCTGAACAAACCTTAAAATCAATATCACAGAAAATCAGGCAGCGAATAAAACCTGAAATAAGTCCGGAGATTAAGGTTTTAGAGATTGAAGAGAAGAGAATTATCGAAGTTATTGTAAGTGAAGGGAAGAATAAACCCCACTTTTTGGATGGAGTCTGCTATAAACGAGTTGGAACTGAGAACATAATAATTTCTCCAGAGGAACTTGAGAGGATTATTTTGGAGAAAAGGGCAGTTTACTGGGATTCTCAAATTTATAAAGAAGTAAGTTTTCGGGATATTGACGAAGAAAAAGTCAGAAGGTTTGTAAAAAAAGCAAAAACAGAGAGAAATTTGAAAATTGATGAGAAGCTACCAGTAAGCGAACTTTTGGAGAGGTTAGAACTTGCAAAGAATGGCGAGTTGACCAACGCAGCCGTTCTGTTATTCGCTAAGAATCCACAGAAGTTCTTTTTACAGGCAGAAACGAGATGTGCGAGATTTAAAGGAATAAGACCTGTAAAACCGTTTATAGACATGAAAGTCTTCGGAGGGGATATATTAGACCAGGTTGACAAATCATTGAATTTTGTATTAGACCATATTTCAATGGCGGTATGGCTTGTTTCAGGGCAAGCAGCGAGAGAAGAAAGATATGAATATCCTCCGGATGCGGTCAGAGAAGCGATAATAAATACATTGAGCAATGGGGAACCGGAACTAATGATATGATAACTGCTTGCACAAATTGGGGTCTTCCGGAACCCGAGTTTGAGCTGGTCACAGGGGATTTGGTTGTTACCTTCAGAAAAGATATTTTTACAGAAGAATATTTGAAAAAC
>JAGGZZ010000131.1 GCA_021161765.1 Candidatus Methanophagales archaeon
CTCTTTTACTATTCTAAATCCAAAGTCTTATGGCTCCTTTTAATAAGAGTTTTTCCTCTTTACATAGCTCAACTTCCCGCATTCTTCAGTTTGATAATTCAAGCTGTTCAAGAATGCCATTAGCGAATGCCTGTCCGTGACATAGGCAATGTTCTCCATTGTTCTATCAATATCTACTGTTACGTATAATTTTTATCTTTATCTTCCACACACTATCCGCAATATCTCCTCGCCATAATCCTCAATCCTCCTTTTACCAACACCTTTAATCCCTTCCAACTCCCCTTTTGTCTTCGGTAACCGATTCGCGATACCGACTAACGTGCTATCGTGAAAGACGCAATAAGCAGGAATGTTCCGTTCAGCAGCAATACCCCGTCGCCACTTCTTCAATTCGTCAAACACATCCGGATTTTTCGGTTCGCTGACCTCCTGCATATTTTTTACCGGCAACTGTAGTTCTATAGCTGACCGTTCTTCCAGCGCGTTCGCCGCCCGTTCGGTAAGATACAACAACGGTCTGGGATAGTTCGAGCTATTATCGTGCCGTTTTACTAAAAATCCTTTTGCTATCAACTGGTCAATAATGCCGACCACTTCACGAGCGGTATATCGTTTTAAGATACCATAATACGACGATTCCTGAAGATTCTGGTTTATTATCCGTTTTGATTTCGACCCGATCAATATATTCGCAAGCGATGTTCTGCCGACACGAAAATCGAGATTGTTTACCAGTTCGAGCACCGCAAATGCAATTCGGGTACTTTCTGCGGATGCTTCTTTCCCTATTCCTTCGGTGTCCTCAATTACCGTTTCACCTACGAATTCTTCTGGTTTTTGTTTTACCTTTGCTTCCGCTGTAGTATCCACACCCGTATCAGCATCCAAAAAACTCAATGACGGATTGCAAATGCTGCACGCATTGCAGTTTCCGCTATACGATTCACCGAAATAATCCAGAATGAACTTCCGCTTGCATTCTTCGCTCTCTACATATTCTACCACCTTGTCTATCTTCCTCATGCCACTATCTTCCACGCGTAAAAAGATTTCAAGCAGCTCTGTCGTGTCCACGTCTTTTATACCGCGGTTGACGCTGACCGGCGTGCAAAAGTCACGTTCTTCTAATTTTAGCCTGCCTGAGGCTTTTAAGTCCCGCAGTATCTCGTTTAAGTCGCCTACCGGTATCTGAACCGACCTGCTCAGGCATTCCAGATCCATCCAGCCGTTTAGATTATCCCTGAAATAGCCGTTTCTCATTATTCGCTCCACTTCTTGCGGCTGTTTTAACGATTCCGCGTCATTACGCATTATTCGTACCGCAGCACGCCGAAAAACTCTGAAATGCGTCTTTATCACGCCCATCCGTTCGAGATGATGCAGAATTAACCTGGTAGGCACTTCGTCAAGCTTCAGGTCGTTTGCTATTCGCTTCACATTCACGTATATTAATTTTCCCGCCGCTTCGGTCAACTCTCGGAGCACCTCTTCTATTTGCTCTCGCGACGGCGTGTTGTACTGAATCAATTTTCGTACTTTGTATTCATCCGCATCGGAATAGAGCAATAGGCAATACGCCGGGTTTCCATCCCGCCCTGCACGTCCTACCTCCTGATAATAGTTCTCAATGGATTTTGGCAGTTCGTAATGGACTATCGCTCTTATGTTCTCTTTATCAATGCCCATCCCAAATGCATTTGTAGCAACCACAATTCGCGTTCTCCCGCTTATAAAATCGTTTTGGACTCTCTTCCTCGTTTCTTTATCCCGCATCTGACCGTGGTAATACGATGCACTGAAACCCGCACCGGCTAAATACGCTGCGAGTCTCTCTGCCGTTTTCGTGAAGTTGACATAAACAATAACCGAGCCTTCAAGCCGTTTTAACATCGTTTTAAGGATTTCTTCCTTGTTGTGCCTGTGATTTACGTTCACATTGAGCACGGAAAGGAACAGGTTCTTCCTGTCGAAACTGGCTTTGAACACGTCACATTTTATGCCTAATTGTTTCTGCACGTCTTCTTCAACCGTTCTGGTGGCTGTGGCTGTCAGTCCGAGCACAGGTGGAGCAGCGGGATGGTTTAATACGCTTATCATCCTGCGCAGTCGTAAATAATCGGGTCTGAAGTTGTGTCCCCAGACGGAAATGCAGTGCACCTCGTCAATCGCGATTAAACTGATGTTGCACGACTTCAATACGCTCATCAATTTATTATCCACAAACGTTTCTGGGGCGACATACAGCATCTTCAAGTTCGATTGTTTTGATTTTAGCTGCTCATAGATACGCTCCTTTGTGCTCTGGTCGAGCATAGAATTGATATACGCCACGTCAAGCACACCTTTCTTCTTCAGCCCGTCCACCTGGTCTTTCATCAATGCGATCAACGGGCTTACGACTATCGTCAGACCGTCAAACATCAATGCCGGTATCTGAAAGCAAAGTGATTTTCCCGCGCCTGTTGGCAGAACGGCAAGCGTGTTCCGTCCGGCTAAGACGTTGTTTATTATCTCTTCCTGTTTTGATCGAAAAGCGGGGTAATCGAACACGGTATTTAAAATTGTCAGTGCGTCTCTTGAGTTTGGGGAGTTCGTATCCATTTTTGAATCATGTGGTTATGTTGCGATGAATATTTCTCCGGTTAAACCACTCAACCAGTTCTCTTATGCTGCTAATATACTTAGAAACTTCTTCGGCACCCAATAGATTTTCGTGAAAACCCGCAGTGTGCAAAGCCCAAGCAGCAAGCCAGGCTTCTTGTATTAGTTTACCCTCTACCCTCATTAATTCACCAACTGCGCCAAATAATAGTTGAGTCGTCCATCTCCGCTGTTCTTCTGCCCTTCTCCATTCCTCAAGTAAATGCTCCGCCGCTAAAATCTTGACTATTTCCTCGGTAACCTTGTAGAACTTTTCACATGCTTGCGCTATTGATGTCCTATCGCCCTTTTCTAAAAGCTTGTTTGCTTCGTCAAAAAAATCATTTGTCTCTGCTCTACCGAACCTCGGAAGTGTTTCGCCCTCAAACGTGCTGTTTTTTATTCCTTCTGCCATATTTTTTTATTGTATATTCTGTATAACTTTCTCCTATTTAAGACACCGATTTACACTGATTTATTTTAGTTTAACCGTGTTGATTCTTATCATCTATCTGTGTTAATCTGTGTAATTTGTGGTTAATAATTTTTATTTTGTTTTTAGAGATTATCGCACTGTTGCCTGTGGGGTCATCAATTATCAGTTTCATGGACGCATTACCCGCTTTTATGTCCTCTATTTGCATCAAAACCTGTTCCGCATGCTTCTTTCTTGCGTCATTAACATCTCGACTCAGCATTCGCACTGCGTCTTCCACACGCTTCAACACGCCTTCTACCGTGGTGATAAAACCTTCGCCTCGTCTCGGCTCCACGTTTACGCCCAGTTCCGGTATCTCGATGCGTCCAAATGAAGACCTTACTACCCGTATGTTCAAATCATCCACAGAAGAAATCTCCACCTCGTATCTTCTCCTCCTGCTCTCTTTATCTCCTGATAGCAGCATCACATCGGTGGAGCGATGCCCGCAGGATGGGCACACGGCAATGAACATCATCGCATCGCCAAAATAAGGTATTTTGTATGGTAAAAACTGCAGTTTACTCGTAGCCCCGCAAATTGGGCATTTCTCTTCCACTTTATTTCGAACTCAGCTTTTTCCGTTCTATTTTGATTCCCGCGGGCGCTACTATCACCTGGTCGCTCCCAATCCCCGCAATATCGCCTCCTACGTCAAAAGCCGCCATCTTCAAGTCTTTTATCACCTTCTCTAACAGTCCTTTGTCCTGTTTCGCCACGGATATATCCAGAATCAGTATATTGCCGGCATATATCTCCTTTTTCAGTTCGGGAACGTCATATAAACCAGTAACTTCCGCAGTCTTTATGTACATCTTTATGTCTTCTGCGGCCTTTAGCTCCTCCTCGTACTCTTCTATGTCCAGGTCCAGATAATCGTCCTCATTCTCCGTTATTCCTCCCTTCTTCCCAAATACCTTCCCTAAATCTTCTTTTATCCCCATTTTTCACTCTCCCTTTTTGATTAAATTTCTATTGTTTTTCTATATAAAGTAGGACTTCCTTCTATTTAAGACACGGATTTACACTGATTTACGCAGATTTCGCTAAACCGCTAACCGTTGAGTTAGAACTGCGTCAATTTCAACTGTCTCGCGATGCACACTTCTCCCGGTATTTCCACGGGGTATTTTTCCGTCAGACAGCCCAGGCAAAGATTATTCGCATCTATTCCTACTGAATCTATAAGCCCTTCCATGCTGAGATAGCCAACGGAGTCAACATTTAAAAACTTGCAGATGTCGTTTAGGCTCCTTTTTGAAGCTAATAGCCCGTCCCTCGTTGGCGTATCAATGCCGAGATAGCAGGGTGCTATTATTGGTGGACTACCTATTCGCATATGCACCTCTTTCGCACCTTTTTTTTTCAAATACCCTACGATTTTTCGCGATGTGGTCCCGCGCACGATACTGTCATCCACCAGAACGATTCTTTTTCCCTCCACA
The DNA here is from genome assembly GCA_021161765.1 of Candidatus Methanophagales archaeon. Classification (GTDB taxonomy): domain Archaea; phylum Halobacteriota; class Syntropharchaeia; order Alkanophagales; family Methanospirareceae; genus QEXZ01. The sequence goes on from JAGGZZ010000131.1 coordinate 4,567, forward strand.
TTAGCACGCACGGCGTTTAATTTCAGTCGCACCGCAATATCGCGTGAAGATTCCTCGGGCATGATAAACGTCCTACCCACATATCTGTTCTTTATGAAACCTTCCAGATAATCTATTTTTGCCCGTTTCGCATAGCCTATGGCAAACGTGATGCCTGAATCGGGCACCGGTGAGACCATATCCGCTTCCACATTGCTCTCCTCTGCCAATCTCTCGCCTATTTGCCTTCTCACGTCGTACACCAACCTTCCATCCAGCACTGAATCCGGCCGTGCAAAGTAGATGTACTCAAATACGCAATGAGCCGTGTTTCGCCCTCGATATAATTGATGACTTTCCAAATCCCCCTCTTTTACCATTAATACTTCACCGGGTTTTACATCTCGTATTGAAGTTCCACCTAGCATCTCTATTGCAGGACTTTCTGATGCGATTATATACCCGCTGCTGCTCCCTCCGTTTTCAGTATCCTGTATTTCGGCAACGCACAACGGTTTAATACCCAACGGGTCTCTAACGGCTATTAAGGTGTCATTCAACAAAATAGCCAGCGAATAAGACCCGATTACTCGTTTCATCAGTTCCTTTATCGCGTCTATCGGGTCATGCTTCACCAGCTCATTTGCAAGTAACTGCGCTATTACTTCCGTGTCCGTGGTAGAATGAAAAACCCTGCCCTCTCGTTCTAACTCTCTTCTTAGCTCTGCGGTATTCACAAGGTTGCCGTTATGTGCAATGGCGATTTTACCCTTACGATAATTCACGAGTAAAGGCTCGGCATTCTCTTCTCGCGACGCGCCGGTCGTGGAATATCTGACGTGCCCTATACCAATATTTCCTTTTAACGATTCTAACCGATGCTTGTTGAAAACTTCGTAAACAAATCCCATCCCTCTTGCCAGTGTTATGTCCTTCGCAGACGCACCTATTCCGTTCCCTTTAGCTCTGAAATCTTCTCCCGTACTCACTGCTATACCTGCGGATTCCTGCCCCCGGTGTTGTACAGCATAAAGAGCGTAAAAGATAGGCAAAGCGGCATCCTCATGCGTTAAAGCGATACCCGCTATTCCACATCCTTCTCGCATGTACCGTTCGCCTGCTTGTTCTGTCATTTCTAATTACCGCACCAATCCAATCACACCACTGCCTCGCGAAAATAGTAATCCGTCCCGCTTCATTGCCTCTATTACCTCTTCTGCCTTATCTCTGTCCATGCCTTCCTCCTCGGCGATGTCAAGCACGTCTTCTATCGGCACTTCATCTCCGTGTTCTGCTTCCAGCTCCGTTATTATCGCCTTTATAGACCTTGCTCGGTCCCTCCGCGTTTTTGTCGTGCCCGCGTTTATCCAATCAACATCCAGCTTGTCGGTTTCCGGGTCAGTAAAAACATGCTTTAAACAGTAGTTAACCACCTCGATCACACATTCTGCATCCTCAGCCGTTATTTTATCACTCAGTCGGGTTCGCGCCTTCGCCTCGCCCAGCCGAATTAAAGCTTCTAATTGCCGTGCTGTTACCGGAACTGGCGCTTCATCATCTTCATAACCCTGCCTTCGAAGCCCGATATAAAACTCCAGGAACTTGTTCTTCGCTTCTTCGCTCATCACCGGGAATACATTCCTTTTACTCCACGCAACGTATTTCCTTAATAAGTCGCCTTCTACTGCCGGCTCCATTGTTCGCATTACCTCCCCGAAATGCTCTTTTTCTCCTTCTTCTACCTTCCCTATGTTCTTTATCCTCGCTTGTACTTCACCCGCGTAATGCGTCTCTATTATGTGTTCCGCGGTCTTCGTGTCCATATCTTCATTTGGGCGGTCCATGATGGTGTAAATAAGGTCGAATCGCGACAATAACGTGGGCGGCATATTTATCTGCTTTGAGATCGTCTCGTATCGGTCAAAACGACCACCTATGGGATTCGCAGCCGCTAATAGCGCACACCGTGAATTTAACCTCGCCATTATCCCTGCTTTCGCTATGCTCACCGTTTGCTGTTCCATTGCCTCGTGTAGTGCGTCGCGGTCTTCCTTTTTCATCTTGTCTATCTCGTCCACTGCCGCTATCCCCTTGTCTGCAAGGACTAACGCACCTGCCTCTAACGTCCACCGTCCTTCTCCAAACTCGTCTCGCACCGCGGCAGCAGTGAGCCCCGCAGAGGTGCTGCTCTTGCCTCCGGTATATAAACCACGTGGCGCTAACTTCACCTGGTAAGAGAGCAGTTGACTCTTTGCGACTCCCGGGTCGCCAACGAGCAGCACGTGTATGTCCCCTCGCACCCTCGTCTCGTCCGGCAGCTCCTTTGGTATCCCGGCAAACAACTGGAGTACCATCGCTTCTTTTATCTCGTTGCAGCCGTATATGGAGGGTGCAATGCTTCTTATTAGTTTCTCATACACGTCCGGCTGATTCTTCAGTTCCATTATCTCGCGCTCATCTTCTTCCGTTATCTGTATCTCTTCGAATGCCTCCTCCATTACCTCCAGCGAATTGCCATCCAGGTATATATCAAAGAAAGGCGTCTTTCCGAACTGTGTCGTGCGCTGATACGACCTTAAAATACCGGTAACAATAATACGGTCGCCCGGGGCAATCTCACCTGAAATGTCGTCTTCCAGATTTACGTCTATCGCCTGTGGTAGTTCCCCGCCCCTCAACTCCTCTGGCGATTCCTGTAACCTTATCTTTTGCGTATTTGCGAATTTGCACCTATCCACCAATAGCTTGAAATGCTGAACTTTTCTGCCACATCCTTCGCACTCCCGTGGCTCCTTGAATTGCCTCCCTCCTGTTTGCTCCACCGAAAAGATATGTCCACAAAAGGGGCATTCAAATACCGCTTCCACCACTCGCGGTCTTACCTCCGTCGCCTTCGTTACCAGCCCCTCAATACCCATCAGCTTACCGATATCTCCGCTTCGAATATCGCGTATCTTCAGCTTTCTCGGAAGTTTTATTATACGGAGATTCGCTTCTTCGAGTGTGACACCGGTGGGAATGTCCATTTCCCTTAACGCCTGTGTTGCAGAAGCAATTGTCACATCAGGTTCTTCTAACAGCATATCTGCAAGATTCTGGTCGTATGAGTCCATATCGGCGAATTTGACAAATAAACTACGCTTTTCGGGATATGAATTTGACATCTCTATAAGCTCGTTCCAGCAATAGCGCTTTAGAAAGCCCTCCCACCTCTCGGTTACCAGGTCTTGCATCATTTTATCTTTGCCTTTACCTTTACCCTTTTTATCTCATGTTTGAATATGATATAGGTGTAGTTTAGTTGATACAAACACAAATATTTTTTTTAAAAAATTGTGGATAGTGATGAGAAAAGGAGTACGTATGGGGGTAGAAGCGGGTGCAAGAATCAAAATAACTGAGTTAGCGGTTGTTTTTGACGGTGCCGGCGTTTTATATGCACCTTTCAGGATTATAAAAAATATAGAAAGGGGCGTGACAAAACGGAGCAGGGTTTCAGGAATTACCTGCACAGCCCACCTTGAAAGGGGTGCGATGGCAATTTTAAAGACAAGGTACGAAGAAACGCTGGAAAAGGCGGAACCTTCCAAAAAGCTGTCTGACGTGATTCGTGAGGAAAAAATAGAAATTAAGGTGGTGTATAAAAAAAAAGGAGATAGTGACCTCGAAGTAGTAGCGGCAATTTTGGGGGATAAAGACGTCAAACTAAAGGATGTGCATGAAACGATGTCCTTTTTAAGAAAGTGCGATATTCTTCCCGTAGTAGGGGTAGGCGTGATTATGGACCTGGCATCGAAGAAGACAAAGTACCTGATTGCAGGGGGTATAAATTTCTTCCCGGGAACACAAAACCTGCTTAAACAGTTGCATGAGATGGGTGTCGCGATTTTTCTTGCCTCGGGTGACAGGATAGAAAAGGACGAGATGGCGCCTTATCTGCCGGATATGCCCCCGGAGAACATTTTTGGTATGATGAACCCCGAGGGTAAGTGTAAATTAGTAAGAAAGTTGAAGGAGCAGTACAAAGTGATAATGGTGGGAGACGACAGGAATGATTATCTCGCGATGAGGGAGGCGGATATAGCGGTGTTATCGCTGCAGGAAGAAGCGGACAGGCCGGGGAAGATTTTTGAGGTTGCCGATATCCGAATAAAAGATATAGGGGAAATAAAGGAAATAATAGAAGAGATAGAGTAAGGGGATAAAAATGGAGCGCGCAAAAGAAGGTGAAGAGTTGAAATCGCTGGCAGCGAACTTGAGAAACTTCGATGGTGTGAAGCGAAAACAAGCCATAAGCGACTTTGTAAAAAGGTTGGGGAACTCCGACCGCGTAGGAAATCGAACGATAGTGGGATTTGGAGAAGATGCTGCGGCACTCGAGATTAACGGCGATAATCTCATTCTGCTTGCGGTAGACGGTATCTGGGGCAAATTGCTGGATGCCGACCCCTGGTGGGCGGGATATTGCGCTGTGCTTGTGAACGTGAATGATATAGCGGCAATGGGCGGCACCGCATTGGCAATGGTGAATCTGGCATCCACGCAGGAGAAGGAAATCTGTGCAGAACTGGGGCGAGGAATGGGGGACGGCGTGAAGAAATTCGGCGTGCCTATGGTCGGTGGTCATCTGCACCCAGATACTTCTTATAATGCGCTGGATGTCGGAATAGTAGGGATGGTAAAGTGTGATAGCGTCATAGTTTCAAGCGGTGCGAAACCAGGCGACCACGTATTAGTCGCGATTGACCTTGATGGTCGAGTATATCCAACCTATAATTTGGCATGGGACAACACGACAAAGCGGTCTGAGGCTGAGATAAAAAAGCAGTTGGATACAATGGTGGAGATCGGGGAGAAGAAATTAGCAACTGCGGGGAAGGACATAAGCAATCCCGGCACGCTGGGTACATTTGGTATGCTACTCGAGTGCTCGGGGGTGGGTGCAACAGTGGAGCTGGATAAGATACCAGTGCCAGGACCTGACGTTGCGGGGCAAATATCATTCGAGCACTGGTTGAAGATGTATCCGGGGACGGGATTTGTACTCACGGTGGAAAACGAGGATGATGGAGCAGAGTGCATCGAAATATTCAGGGATGCGGGAATAGAAGCCGCTATCGTTGGTGAAATAGACAGCAGCAAGAAGCTAAAAATAACAAATGGCAACGATACGGCAACCGTATTTGACCTTAATAAGGAGATAATAACGGGAATAACGAGCAAAGAAAGAGGGAAATAGGATGGGATAGGACAGCATAAGTAAGTTCATATTGCCAAATCTCGAGTAAGACATGAACGAGAATTTTGATGGCCTGTACGAGCAGATAAGGAAGGGAGAGATAGAAAGGGGAGATGCGGTATTTTTAGCGGCTAATCCCGGTTATCTGTTCCAGCTTGCCGATGAACTGCGTAAAGAGCAGAAAGGCGATATTGTCACGTATGTGTCGAATCGAAACATAAACTTCACGAATGTTTGTGTAGGCAACTGCAAGTTCTGTGCGTTCCGGGAAGAGAAGGAGAAAGGATATTTACTGAGTATGGATGCGGTTTTGAGTAAGGTTGAAGAGGCGGTGAACAATGATGCAACGGAGATATGCATTCAAGGCGGGCTGCACCCTGACCTTACCCTGCCGGACTATTGCAGAATCGTGGAAGAAATAAAATCGAATTTTGATGTCCATATACATGCCTTTTCGCCGATGGAGATACACCATGTAGCGAGAAATTCAGGGATGAGCGAAGAGGAGGTGTTGAAAGAATTAAAAAAAGCAGGTCTGGGCTCTGTTCCGGGAACGGCAGCAGAAATACTCGATGATTCCATAAGGGCGATAATATGCCCGCAGAAGATAAAAACAGAGAAATGGGTGGAGATAATAAAGACTGCACACCGGTTAGGTATTCCCACAACGTCTACTATTCTGTATGGGCATATCGAATCATTGGAGGACCGGATAGAGCATATATTTAAGATAAGGGAGATACAGAAGGAGACAGGTGGATTCACAGAGTTTGTGCCACTGAAGTTCATGCGAAAGAACAACGAATTGGGTCGAATAGTGAACAGAGAAGTTCCTTTTTTGGAAAATGCAACTGTTCACGCGCTATCAAGGGTTATTCTTCATCCTTATTGTGTAAACGTGCAGGCATCATGGGTGAAGTTGGGCGTGGCGGATGCGCAGAGGATGCTTCATTTTGGTGTAAACGATTTAGGTGGGACGTTAATGGAGGAGAGCATCTCAAGGTTATCGGGTTCCACGGCAGGTGAGTATATGAGTCCAGAGGACTTCAAGCGAGTGATAAAGGATGCAGGGCGAACGCCGAGAAGAAGGGACACATTGTATGAGTTGTTGTAGCTTCAACCTGATTCGCAGTTATCGAAAGTTTTATAAGGATTCAATTAATTAGTTTATATGAGAAAAAGGCATTAGGAAACGGATACAACACTAAAAGGAGATAAGATGAATTGGGGAAGATATGAAAAGATGAAAAAGATATTAGTGATTGTTGTAATAGTAGCAGCAGTGATTGCCTTGGTTGGGATGTTTATAGGAGGTATTATAAGAGAGGAACCATCAGTGCCCGCTCCTACACCTACTCAGACTTCTTCTCCAAAAGCAACGCCTGTCACACCCTCTCATGAGCAGAGTCCTATACCTTTACCAAAAGGAGGAGAATATCTTTGCTTTCGCGGAGGAGAAGAGACTAAGGTGTTCCTGATCAATTCCAATATGAGATATAGCACATATGACGAAAATATCTCTTTAGGTTGGATTAATTATTTAGCTAAAAAGGGAGACCCATGTGTTATAATCAATGGAACGATCAGAAACGAGTATGATAAGGACTACTTTATATGCCTAAGGGCAGATATTTATAATACAAAGGGAGAAAAAGTTGGAACTGTTATTTCCCCTCATGCGGCTCGGCCTGGCTTTACGGTTACTCATCCTAAAAGTAAGGGCATCTCACCTTTCGAAATCCATGTAAAGTATGATAAGAGGGATATCATCGATTATGATGTTTTTGTAGCCTGTGAACCACAGAAATTACCGCCACCATAAAAATCCTCTTTTCAAAATCATCTATTCCTATTTTATTTCTATCCTGAGAATGCTCAAAGTAAAAATAAAAAAAGAGAAAAAATAAAAATTTTATTTTTTTTTCGTTCTCGTTTTTTCATTGCCTTTTTAGAATATTAGTCCTAC
>JAGGZZ010000242.1 GCA_021161765.1 Candidatus Methanophagales archaeon
CCGCTCTCAAAGGAGCATTTTGATAGCCGCTAGTCCAGCCCAGTCAATTACTCGACCTCTTACGGGTCATGCTCAATACGGGCCAGCCGATGCACATCCACCTATTATAGCAATAAACTCAAAAAAAAGTTTTTCATATCGTCAATTACATACTCCCTTGCCAGCTTTCCTGCTCCATGGCTAAAAAAGCCTGCAGTTCTTCCTGATTCATTATCGTTATCTTTAATTCCACCTCGACCTCCACATCCATCTTCTTTATTTGCTCAACCACACTATTTACGAGATAATCCCTGACCTGTGCGGGAATACCGGGAAAGGGAAGAGCCATAGTAACCAGGACCTTGTTCCCTTTGACTGCTATTTCCTTAACTATCCCTAAGTCAACTAAGGTGCGGTCAATTGCAGGATGCTTTATTTCTGCTACAACCTGGCGAATATCTTCTTCTGATTTTTCTTTAGCCATTACTCATCCCTCCTCTCTTTTTAATTTCTTCTCTCCCGCGCGAATAGCCACTTTAAGCCAGTTCTCCGGCGGCACAAAAGGACATACATAGTTTTTACTATACGCACACCATGGATTATACGCTTTATTAAAATCAAGAATCCATCTTCCCTCTGGTGTGCGGTCTCTCTCGGGCTCAAGGTCAATATACCGCCCCGCTCCGTATGTCTCTTTACCACTGGTTGCGTCCTTGAACGGGATAAACAGCCGTTCCTCGCGAGGGTCACTCTTATACGCCTGAAGCGTGCATTCCTCTTCGCCGACTTTGAATCGAAATTCAGCCCAGCGCAGGAAGTTCCGCATATTGCCACCCGTGTCTTCAATTTGTAACAGCTTTTTATCGCCGTGCTCATGAAGTTCGAGCTCGAACCGGTAGTCTGCGTTAGGGGGGTAATATTCAAGACCCCCGAACTTCGCTCGCTCTTCAGGCGGTATCGGCGATTGCCAGTGCACCGCAAAGGATTTATCCTTCTGTTTTCGCGCGCGCACAAGCCCTTCCTTCCAATCAGTAATTTTCTCCATGTTTTCTTTCACCTCACACTTTTTCTTTTTCACAAAACACTTTCTTTCTAAAGAAAGAACCTGTGCTAAGAAAGAGTCTGTTTCTTTTGGTAAAGCTTCTCTTTCCGCGAAGCTGCGAAGCATTTTTGATTAAACTTTTTCTAAAAGTTTGATGATTAAACTTTCCTAAAGTTTGAAAGGAAAGGTTTGTGCTAAAAGAAAAACAAATAAGTTCTTTTGCTTGTTGTTATAAAAAAGCTACAAGCTTTTAAGTTGAAGAAGAAACACGAAAAAATGGCACTCATTGTAAAAGATTCGCTCATCCGAAAAAGGGACGGTATACTTCCCACGGGGTCAAGCGGATTCTTTGTTTCCGTTCCATCTGTATTCCTGCTTGGACTTGCGGATGGTGATAAAATCACAGGAGAGATAAAAATAAAAGAAGGAGCGAAACAGGAAACAAAAGGAATCACACTGATTCTTGAAAAGGAACACGGAGACAGCTTATTGCATATCCCCGCTGAGGATTGGGATATGAATTTTATGCGCGAAGGCAGAGCGGATTTGAAACTGAAGGAAGCTATTCACGGTGATAAGAAGAAACAGCTATATCCGAAGCGCGACGTTACGACTTCCCCTGCCATAGGTTGTCGAATCTCGTGAAATATATATATAAAAACAGAGAATAAATTATGGACACTGATTTACGCAGATTAACACAGAACACAGATGATAAGAATCAACACGGTTAAACTAAAATATATCTGCGTAAATCCGTGTAAATCTGTGTCTCAAACAGAGGGAAGTTATATTTTATATACAATAAAAAAAACTAAAAGAGGGTGAAAGCAAATGGAAATAAAAGAGGGAGAGCTTTTGACCATTGATGAGGTAATAAAACTGGAACTTGCAAAGAAGTGGAAAATAGCGATATACGGCAGTGAAAGAGAGGAAGTAGGACCGGAAGAGGAAAGTGCTTCTTATGATACCGAGGGAGAAAGAAACCTTGAGAGAATCACATCTATGGACGGAGGCAGAGTAAGGTACAGAGTTAAATCGCTTGATGAGGATAAGAAGACATTGTCAGTAATACGGGAAGTAACATGGGGTTAAAAATAAAAAAGGGGGATAAAAAAATATAAACATCCCCTATGCCGACATCGTTAGATATGGATGGGGCTCCTTGAGTTCAATCTCGTGCTCTGTTTGCGCCGCCTCGCCGACAATCATGTCTATCATCCCTATTAGCGGGAACACCGTCGGCGCATGCTCTATTGGCCCATACAGGATGTAATCATTGCCCAAAAGTGCAGGGATAACGTTACTGCCTATATCGCACATCTTGAATGCCTCTGCTCCCGGTCCTATCCACACACCTCTTCCTGGATGTTCCGAATGCTCTTTCCGGTATGTCTTTATCCACGTCCACGCCGAAGGTGCATTGTGTATTCCCAACCCACATGGAATGCCCCATTTCGACTTGAACACCATCGCGCATGCGCAAGTGGAACCCGCACCTGCGCCAATAGGCAGCGTAGCTGGGTCAATCAGAGGTTTTGTTATTCCGCATTCCTTGCCTATCGTTAGTATGCCCTTTTCAACGCCTCTTATCTTAACCGTGCCAACTCCAGTCTCCATTAAGTCCGCTCTACCTGCTACTGTCGCATCTTTTGGATTGAACGAAAGTAGAATAGCGGATTCCAATTTGCTATCCTTAATTACATCGTATTCATCGTCCGTTATAGACATGTTTATCGAATTGTAGATTGCCCTATCTGCCAGTCCCACTTCATCGCAATATTTAGCTCCCGCCATCTTCGCCTCTGCAACCGTAGAGTCAATCAAGAAAGGGCTGTCGCTTACTTTTGCGCAGAACTCTATCTCTTTCACCATCGCCACTTCCGATTCCGAGAATATCTGTATCCAGCATGGGTTTCCGGTCGTATCGGACATCTCATCCTGTTTGTTTATCGCTTCTTCCGCTTTCTTCTCATCAAATATCCCTTTATCTGCATCTTCAACGATATCGTGTTTCGCATAGAATATCGTGCCTGCGAGAACGGTTGCTACTTCCCCCGGCTGCCCCCCTACCTTTGTCTTCCCTATTTCATATATATCCTGCTTCCTATCAAATACAAACATTTTTCCTTTCCTGTCCTCCTTTTTCTTATCCTTTCTCTAAGTTTTATTTTAGATTAGGAACATCACAAATACCAGTATCCCCACGATAGCACCGTACAATATGCCAAGTGCTAAGCCAATTTTCTCGCCCTGTTTTTGCGCCAGCTCACCCGCTACGAACTCGACTTTCTCATCCATCACATTCAACCTATCCAGCAGTTTCGTATGTTCGGGTGGTGTAATTGCAATTGGTATGGGGACAATTAATTCCTTTTTCAGTTCCTCCTCTAACTCCTCCAGTTCCTTTTCCTTTTCTTCTTCACTTTCCCCTTCTTCTGCCATCGCTACCTATTTCACCCCCATTAACACTATCTTCAAGCCGGCAAGCACAAGGCTTACAAAGATGCCCAGTGCAAATCCTTTAACAAAACCGACCCAGAGCCCTGCTGCGAATCTCGAATCTTTTCCTATGACCGTTATCAGCTTCTTTAAATCGTCTATCTTCGCCGTTATCACTGCCGTCTCCGGCGTCTGTTGTGTAACCTTCGGTGCAGCCATTTTATATCACCCCCGCTAAAGCCCAATACGCAATGAAAGGTATAGCGACAACGAAAGCGAGCAGAAATCCCGCGGCTAACCCGAGAACGGTATTCTTTGATATTGCCATTGATAACTTGTAGTCCCTTGCCAGCATCTGTGACTTATATCTCGCACTTTCTACCGCACCTGTGATTGTGTCCATATACGGAACAGCAGACATAGCTAACGGCATCTCCAGTTCCGCCGCTTCTTCTTCTTCTTCTCCCACTTTCACTACCATCGGGTCTTCAGGAAAGGCACCCGGGTCTTTTCCCACGCACTCCTGGACTTTCGCTTTTATCGCTCCTATGTCTTCTGAACCAATCATGTCGATTATTTCTACTTGCTGTCTGAATCGCTCAACCGCTTCGTGCGGCACGTTCTCGATGAATGGTATTGCCCCCGGTGCATCTATGATCTTATGCGACTCCGTATCTACACCTTTCTCATGCATTTTAACCAGTGACCCGGCACATACATGCCCCGGAACTTCTGGTCCTGAAAGGACGTAGAACCTTATGTTTGGATTGCTGATAATATTCGCTATCTGCTTCTCCAAACCAATATTCTCTGTTTTACAAGACCCTACTATCGCTGCACCCGCACTGAGTAATTCTGCTACTGCATCATCTTTAAAATGACCACCCGATGATGATACCGCTACGGGATTTTTAGGGTCACCTATCTCATAATCACCCGTCGCTACGGGCCATCCCTCTGCTGGTTCTTTTTTCTCCACCATTATTATGCACCCCCAAGTCCTATTCCATACAGCACAAGTGCTACTGCCAGGACGCCGAACGTCAGCCCCACCATCAGCATCGTGATAAACCCGGCTATGTTTGTTATTCCCTCCCGGTTAGGCTGTGCCATCGCATACGTAGTCGTCGGGTCAAGAATGTTGAACAGGTCATCAACGGCACTTTCTAAGACGTTCAATTGCTCGTCTATCGGCGCTAAACTAAGCTTGTAAAAACCTGGTCGGGCTTCTCCTACTGTCAGCGTTGACTCTTCTAAGACTACACCGTATTTTTCATTTATTACTACTACCATCTCTTTTCTTAGCCTCCTAACGTCTTTATCAGTCCGGTGCCCGGAGTCGCGTATGCTTCCTCCATACACGCTTTCATGTATGCTCTGTAATAGGCTACCCAGACAACAGCACCAAGCACAATCAATGGTACACCCTCAACGGCTGATAAAGTCAGTGTTGCCGCTATCCCAAGGATGATACTTGCTATTCCGCCTATCTCGATGGACATGAGCAGCGTTCTTCCCCTTCGCTCGTCTGCACCAAGGCACGTGTTATAGGGCTGAAGCATACCAAAAGCCGATAGAATGAAAATCGCTGCGATTAGTCCGTTGTTTACTACATTTGGCAGTACTTTCGTGATATGATACGTCCCCGCTAAAATGGAAGTTTCAATTAGCACTGCCAGTGTTCCTGCTATGCCTAATTCCGTCATCCCTCGTTCCAGGCCCGGTATCTTCATATCGATGAACTTATCGCCGTTTGCCAGATTGCCGGATACGAAACCCAGCAGCGCGAGCAGCGCAACACCCGCTAATACGCCGAATGCTATTTCCACTCCGCCCACTACTAACGTTCCAAAGTGCGTTGACGCTATTGCAATTCCTGCTATTCCCCCTACAATACCGAATCCCACTGCTAACACGCCTATGGATGGAACACCGGTTCCTAATCCGTATCTGGCGGTTTTCCTCACTGAATCCGCGCCCCACGCAAAGACGATTATCATACCTATCCCTTCGATGAACGCCGGTAGCCCTGGGAATATCGCTATTAATGCACCGATGATTAGCGCAAAAATCCCCAGCCTCGACTCGTTGAAATAGTCAAAGGATAACTTAAACTCCTCTTTGGGCTTCGCTTTTTCCTCTTTCGCTTCTTCTTCTCCCATCTCGTTACATTACACCCCCTACTAACGTGCCGGTAAGCATTGCTATCACTACGATGACCCCACAAAGCACAGACACGATTAAGGCACAGGTAAGTCCTGTTCGTATCCGAGCCTTGAACTTCGGGTCATGGAATCCCTCTATCGTCCCTCCGATGTTATACGCTGCGATGATTGCGTTGGCAATAAAAATACCCATTGCTACTATCCCTGCGGTTGCTACTGAGAAGTGTGCATAGCTGTCTGAAACGAGCACGACATAAATAAGTGCACCGCCAAATCCGCCTGAAAAACCACCCAGTATTCCCGAGACGTAACTCACTGTTGGAACGCCGTGTCCATCTGTCCGTGGTGTCTTGTATTCCGTCTGCGATTCCCTGGTTATCGGGTCCACTGCTACTCTGCCTGAACATGGCACTACACCCGCACCAAAGATGTATATCAGGTTTGCAACAAACATGGTGAACCCCATCATCAACATCGCGCCCACGGCACCAGACAGAGCAACAAGGATTACGCTTGGGTTTGTCGCCCAAAAACTCGCCACCGTTGACGCCGTGAATAACCCCGTAACTGCTGCACCGGTCATCAGCATCACACATCCGGTTGCAATTCCCGTGGCAGTAGCCATTGCCGCTGGTGCACCACCCACAGGCATTAAGTGAACCGCAAGAGACGACAATATCCCTCCTATTATTATGCACACCAACACCAACAAAAGTGTTTCTATCATCTCTTTTCACTCCTTTTATTCTCTTTCTCTTTTCTCTTACTCATTTTTCCTTACTCCCCTACGAAAGGTCCGTATTTGTTCCTCGTCCACTTCTCCAACATCCGGTTCAGTATTGTTAGTACTGCTGCAATCACTATCCCTATTCCAATGCCCCCTGCTGCTGCGACCGCGGGATTAGCCAGCCCTTCGACTGATAACCCCCCGAGTAACATGCCTATCACTGTTCTCCAGTTCTCGAACAACACGATGAGCCCGAACGTCAAACCCGTTGCTGGACCACCGTATTTCGCACAGAAAGCCGCTACATCCTTTGACGTCCTTATACCACAATCACCGTATCGGCAGATTTGCCCGTGGTAAACTACGCGTCTACCCTCGCCGAATGGCTTATCCTGGAACGCTCTCTCTGTTCCATAGTGTATATCACCGGTAGACGATCCGATTGCGCCCACTGTTAGCCCCCAGATGAGGCACAGTAAAGGAAGTGGGAACGGATTGCTTGCCCCTGCAACACCAGAAAGCAGCCCCAAATTGCTCTGTATGTACGCGATAGCCGTAATGCATATCACTGCCATGAAGTTATGGGTTGCTATTGGCAGCAGATGCCCGTAGAAGACATCGAGATAAATAGGCTGCTCAAATCGTTTATGCGCTGCTTCTCTTCCCACGTAGCATGTAGACGCCCGAACCATGTGCACGAGCGACCCCACTGCTGCACCCACAGGTATTGCTAATACCGCTGCATATCCCAGAGACATACCCTTTGCCACTAACATCGGCTCTAACTTTAACAGCATCAACATTGCTATGGCCCCTGCGATGGTGCAAGAAAGCGCATAAGACAACCCTTCTCCCGAAATAGCTTTGTTGAAGTACCTGTGTATGTACCCCATCTCTGGCGCTAACTGAATCTGCGAATTCGGATTGCTCTGCGACCCTATGTCTGACTCCAAGTCCTCGAACATACACGCAATGAATGCCAAGAACGCTATCACCAACATCCATGCAAACAAACTTATTACTGGCATGAGAAGAAGTAGGTAAATATCACCATATAAAGTTTTCTATTTTTTCGTGCGGGAAACATTATAAGCAAAAAGAGGAAACATAAATAGCTTTCGTTTTGGGTGAAGGTTATAATTCGAACGGGTAATAAAACCCAATTTAGACGCAGATTAACGCAGATTGAAAAATTAATTATGTAAAAGGAGGGGAAGAAGAAAATCAGTGTAAATCCGTGTAAATCTGTGTCTTATAGAAAGAGTTATACTTTACTATTTATTTTTATAACATACGCACTTTAGATAGTTGAATGGACAAAGAGGGAAAGAAGAACAATGGGCATATTTGGGAAAAAGCATCATCCACGAATACTTAAAACCGAGAAGATCAGTTATGCAGATTTGTTTTTTATCCTGCGTCTTTCGAGAGGAGACCTGACGTTAAGACCTATCTTTATCACCGCAAGTGTTGAACTTGGGAACAGCACTACCAAGTCTATATTGGCCGCTACGGATTTGAACGGTGGGAAAACGTATATTCTTGATAAGGCGGTTAAGATGACACGGGAGGCTATTTCTGAGCACGATTCTTTCTGCCATACGATAAGTTTGGTTGACCTTTCCGAAGAATCCATTGCGGATTTGGTGAAAAGGACGCTGCAGGAATCAGCGAAATCCGCAGGGATAACCGTACCGGATTTGCATTTCGTCCTTCGCTCAACGGGTGTAACCGCGAGCTTCTCAACCGTAGATGAGGTGGGAGGAGTGATAAACGCATTAGCAAAAGGATGCATGAGCGCTGGTGTGCCCCCAAGGAAGATGATTTCCCCCATGTCAGTAGAAAATATCGCACCAGAGCTGAGGAAGTATTCAAGAATAGGGAAAACTTTTTTCGACGGTGCCGTAGCCGGGAATCTTCCCCCGCCGGGGGAGTCCGTAGTGGCGAACGAAATGGAAGGGGAGCTAGTAACGGCGGGGCTTAAGGAGGCAGCTAAATGGCTTGATGTTGATTACCGTAATCCTGTGCTGTCTCTGGATTTCGGCACCACGCTCGACGGTCGTATAACCAGTGATGAACTGCCGTACGCACGTGTTATAGGCAGCTTTTGCGGTTTAGCTGGTGCAATCCCTGATGCCGTAGTGTCAAAGGTTGTAAACGTAGAGCACCCCTCGGTACTTGATTTACAAAAGAAGATCAAGGGGAAAATAAAAAAAGAGGTGGTGAAAGAATACACAGATAGCATCTTCAAACTGTTACGCGTAGAACGGGTAAAAAGTGGCTCCAAGTTTGGTAGCGTCCCGGTAAACATAAAAGCCGCAGAGAGAAATGGAGTGGTGTTAATTGGAGTGGATGCGGGGAATAACCTCTCAGGGCTGCCTGAAATAGCGGATATCGGTGCAGAACTCGTAAGAGAGGAAGGAGAACAGTATATTATGCCCGTAATAGACGAGCTATCGGGACGTGTGGTAGAAGATTTAGTAGGGATAGCAAAAGCGGAAGGCTTATTACTGCCTAATACAAAAATAGGAATAACGGGTAGAGCAGGGATAACGGGGAAAAAGCCCGAGATAATACTGGAAAAACTGAGCGGATTGTTTGGAAGGAAAATGGATGCGGAAGTGATTTTTGCGGATGACGCACTGGCGCGGGGCGCTGCGGTTCTTGGCAGGTGTATGCACCAGTTTGGAACGCCTGAGAACCCGATAGGCGGAGTTCAGGGCCATGGCTGTGTATATGGCAAGCGGGTAAAGAAGCAGAAGGGAGGGGTTTGAGGTTGGAATGGCGGGGGAGATAGCCATAAATACTAAATCCGAAATCCTAAACAAACCCCAATGACCAAAATTAAAAATTCAAAACTGAGTTCAAAAGGACAAATAGTGATTCCATTGGAAATGCGAGATTTTTTTAGTAAATAACGCAAACTTTTTATAGTCCTTAAGTATTAGGTATTCTTATAAAATACAGTAAACTCAATAGAGATTACCAATAGGGGGCATTGAGATGGAGATAAAAGTAGAAGGAGGCGGGGAATTTGCAAACGCAAGTTATACGAGCGTTTGCAATGACGTGTTCAGGGATGTAGGGCTACGGAGTAACATAGAGCGAGTATATATGTATTGCAACGCTGCGGAACATGTTTTTATTATTTCTATTAAAATCGGCAGAGTGCCAAGCCCTGTGAAGGTATGGGATGTGACGCTACGCGAAGGGGATAAGTTAAGGATTACAAAGGAGGAATATGCGCCCAAACTGCTTGCCCTGCTTTGGGACCGATATGGCGAGCGAGTGCAACAGGAGAGCAGATTGATAATAAGGTTTGAACTGGAGGAGGAGGAAGTAGCGAAACTTAACGAGTTGGTCGTCTACGACCCGAAGGAAGATTTGACCGTCAGGATGTTAGATGGGATAGACAGGATATTACCCGAGGGTGCACGCGTGCGGTATCCAATCCCCTTTGCAGAGGGACAGGAGGGAATGACCATTATCGCTTCAGAGAACCCCATATCGGATGAATGGAAGGTAAAAGCAAAGGAGCTGATAGGAGGGATAGCTTCGAGTGGAGGAGGTGCATAATGTACAAAATAATGATGTTTTCGGGTGGTGTATACAAATTCAACGAATTAAGAGAGATAGTTGAGGATATAGGCGGTTTTATATTGCAGTCAATGGTGATGCAGACCGAGACGATGATGCATTTGGCGTTCCCTGTCGAGGAGGAGCCACGTATCAGGGCTAAAGCGAAGGAATTAGGAGGGAAACTAAAAGACTTGCCACTGGGTGGTGCGGAGATAATGGTGGTCGTTCCTTCGCTGGGTAAACATCATGCTGTTGACCCTATGTGTGACATAGCGGAGTTTTTACGCAGAAATGGCGCGATTACAGATATGATGGGGTTAGCGAGAGGCGTGGGAAGGAGGATAGCACAGATGACCGTAGAGGAAAGGGCGATAATAAATGAATGCGATGCCGCGGTATTTGTGTTCGGGAATTTTAAGGAGTGTATCGAGGAGAAGGTAAAGCTATGCGAAATGATAGACGTGCCATACATCATCGTTGGAGGACCACCAGCATCGGACGTTGACTTACCACATTATGTCGGCGGAGTGGGAAGAAGGACAAGCAGGATGAAACGAAAGGAAGATATAGAGAAATTAAATGAAATGGCAATGGCGTTGGCGGACGTACTGGAAGAGAAAAGGATAGAACTGGAAGAGGACCCCTTAGCCACTTCTCCTTTGTTCATTAAAGAGATGATAGAAATGCTTCTAACACCAAAAGCTACAGAGGAATTCCCTATTGTGATTCACATGGATGGTTTGCGGGTGAAAGCAGAAGCAGAGGACGAAGAGAAGATAAGAGATATAGAAATAGGGAAAAGAAAGCTTTCTGAGATTTGCGAGATAAAAAAATCGTTATACGAAGGGTATCTACTGGAAATATTACCAGAAGCAGTGGCAGGGGAGATATTTTAAATTAAATTAAATTCTTACGATGGGCGCACACCCCACCGTTTCCACTGGAGGGTGCCTCTGCCACTCAGGCTGATGAAATTGACAGAAGAAAATAAAATATAGACACAGATTAATACAGATTAACGCAGATAGACGATAATTAAAAATTCCCAAATGGGATAAAGGTATGTTTCCTCCATATTTTCATATTTCGTATGCACATATAAATTACTTTCATGCGTGTTCGGTTAAGTCACCCATCGCTCCATCAACCTCTCCCTTTTAACATTAGGCTCGCATCC
>JAGGZZ010000074.1 GCA_021161765.1 Candidatus Methanophagales archaeon
GAAGGCTATCTCCCACGGTTATGTTGACACGTGCTATGCACCACCCCACGTAGGGATTGTGTTGAAATGCGATTATGGTATAGTTTCCAGCAGGTAGCTCGGAAAAGACATAATTGCCATCACTATCCGAAGTAGTTTTTGCAAACAGAGGTTCAGGTTCAACAACTGTTACTTCTGCGCCATACCAATCAGCATTTATTTCCTTCGCTCCGGTATTAACCAGTTTCCCATCAGAAATATCCAGCTTACTTTTATCTCCTTCTTTACTTTTTACTTCGAACTCAACTTCAGCCAGGTATCCTGTCCCGCTTGCACCTTCCGCGCCGGGCAAGTTAGAAATCACTCTTACCGTGTCGGAGTCGGTGAAGTTCCACATATAAATCGGCACTTCTTTCCCCTCTATTTCCCCTCCTTTTACGTCGGTTATGTTCACCACGCTCGAATTAAAGGAGAGATTGAACTGCGCTGAGTTGAGGTCCGTTACATTGGCTATTCTGATCACTGCGTTGAAAGTGCCTGATACACATTCAGGTGCATCAACACTTACAGCCGGCCAGAGAACTGTTACTTCTGCGTCATACCAACCTGCATTTATTTCCTTCGCTGTAGTATTGAGAAGTCTCCCATTGAAAATACCCAGCTTGCTTTTATCTCCGCTTTTACCCTTTACTTCGAACTCTACTTCAGCTAAGTATCCCGAACCATTCGCATCTTCCGCACTGGACAAGTTAGAAATTACTCTTATCATGTCGGAATCAGTGAAATTCCACGTATAAATCGGCACCGCTTCCCCGTCTATTTCCCCTCCCCTTACATCGGTTACGTTCACCACGCTCGAATTGAAAGAGAGGTCAAACTGCCCTGAGTTGAAATCCGTTACAGTGTCTACTATTATCATTGCGTTAAAACTACCTGATACGTATTCAGGTGCATCAACCCATACTACCGTCCGTTGAACTGTTACCTCTATGTCGTACCACTCGGTATCTATTTCCTTCGCTTCGGTGTCTCTAAGCACTCCTCTAGAAATATCCAACTTACTATTCTCGCCACTTTTACCTTTCACTTCGAACTCTATTTCAGCTAAGTATCCTGAGCCGCTTGCACCTTCCACACCTGGCAACTTAGAAATCACTCTTACCCTGTCCGAATCTCTGAAATCCCACATATAAATCGGCACTTCTTTCCCGTCTATTTCTCCTCCCCTTACTTCGGTTACGTTCACCACGCTCGAATTGAAGGAGAGGTCGAACTGCCCTGAGTTGAGGTCAGTAACGTTATCCACGTCCATGGTTACGATAAAGGTATGCTCTACATACTCCGGTGCATTTACGGTGACGGTTACAGTATCTTCTGCTTGCAGTGCAGCTAATGCCGGAACTGGAATTGCCGAAGAGCCGATAAAAGCCACCACGATGCAAACGACTGCGCATCTCACTAAAACACTTCTTCCCCTTTTATCCCTTTCGCTTTTTCTTTCGCTCATACTCATATCTATATTGCCTCCCCTTTTTATTACTTTATTCAACAACATAACATTTGATACCCTATATAAACTTTTCGATATTTTATTGGTATCTTCAAAAAACTATAATTTTATCGTTTTTTTACTTCTAAGTTCTTATCTGTGTTAATTTGTGCCTAATTATTAATCAGTAACGCTTACGCTTCGCCGCAATCGAAATAGAAATTGCCACGATGACCGCAATAAGCAAATCCCACACGTTTACCGGTATTTTTCGGGCCTCTGCTTCACGGCTCTCATTCATTTCACCTTCACCTACACTTTCATTTGCTTCTACCACCGCTTCAGGCGTAGGTCCTGGCTCTGTCAAAGATTCGTTTTGCTTTATCGTTTCATTTTCGCCCTCTTGCACCTTTTTCTCCACCAGTATTACCTCCTTTTCATCAGAAGCCCTTCCACTGATGTCCACCACTACATTATAGCTGCCTGGCTGAAGCTCGCTTGTATTGATGTTTGCATCCACGCTGCCGCTCTTGACGAGCACAGAAGTCTTTTTTATGAAGCTCGAATTAAATAATAGCGAAATAAAAGCCTTCTCGCCTTCTCTTATGTTTGTCTCTGCCTTCACAGTTATCGCATCCCCTATTTCCACTGTTTCTGGTACTTCCAAGCGGATTTTTGGTGCTGAAACCGCGAAATTCGCTTTCCCAAACTGGTCGTCACTGCCTGCCGAGCTCATCGCATCCTCAAGAATCGCCACTCGCTGCTCCAAAGTTTTGCTTTCGTCACCTGCTGCCCACTTACCACCTTTTATCGCATCTGTTACCCCATCTTTTCCTTCGTAAAGAGTGATCACAGTATATCTTCCACTATCGAGTTCGCCAATATTTTCCTCCCACTCCTCATCCTCAGCAGCAGTCGTCTTCGCAATTCCCGCCTCCGGGAACATCACTTCTCCTTTGTAGTTGAAGACAATAACGTAAACGTGATCGGTTCCCGTAGCTTCGCCGCTTATTACAGCTTCATCACCTTCGGTTATGTTTTTCGAGACGGTCATGCTAAATTCCGGCGGGAGCAGGAATATGCCCACAGATGCGTCCACACCTTTCTTTCTCTGCCAGTCCTCACTGACCTGTTCGTCAATGGAAAAATTGGCGTGCTCACTAACTATGAAAACTTCTATTCCATGATATCCATCGAGTTCGCCATCCGTGTCCCAGTCCCATTCGAATACCTTTTCACCCTTTTTTTCACGTATTCGCGCCTCGCCTTTGAACTCGTCATCAACGAGGAAAACGGCAAAATCTCCGAAGTCTGTCTTTCCCTTTATAAATACGATGTCGCCCACACTGGCTTCTTCCGGCACTTTTTCTATACTCGCCACACCTTTCATTATCGTTACGTATCTCGTCTCCTTCTCTTTCGTGCCGCAAACTTCAACTGTTATCTTATGCGTGCCGTAGTCCACACTTTCTGTGGAAATCATCACCTTTTTCTTGCCATCCTTATCAAGCTTACGTTCTAATGGCTTATCCTCATCGTAGATACCTTCGACTGTGATATTTACCTTCTTCTCGAAGAACGAGCTGTCTATTATTATGACAATGTCATCGCCTTTCACAACCTCCTCTTCCTCACACTCCACTTCCAAATATCTCTTCTTTACCTCTATTTCCACGTCGTCATCCGCCTCTGTTGCATAATCCTCCAGGATTATCGTGTATTCCCATTCATCTTTTTTCATTTTTAAAGTCTATCCCTTCCACGGACTTTTGATACGGATTAACAGCAAAGCCGATAAAATCCTCTTTATCCCTGTAATCCACAAGAATCTCGTATATGTCTTCAGGTGGCTCCTCGACGTTCATTATCGAATATCCTTCGTCGTCTTCGATGGTCAGCTTCATCACACCGTCTAGCTTGTCGTTCTCACCTTTTCATCAATTGTTTCAATCCCAAAAACCCCGGGCAAAATTCATTTCCGGTTTTAACCTAGTTTAAGAGTAAAGAGTCATAACTTATCGCTATCTTTAAATACTTCCTACTTCCAATGGAGCGGGTATGAACACAAAAGGGATGATTGCTAGTTCGGTACGCGATTTTTTAGAATCGCATCCCCTCTCTCGGGTGATACGCTGGGCGATGGTCTTGTTATTGCTGTTCAACGG